>CAYSOC010000088.1:0-27555 GCA_964432445.1 uncultured Anaerolineaceae bacterium | reverse complement strand
ATGGGATCAGACAACGGGAAAAACCGGCACAGGTAGTATCAGCAGAACGCAATTAGCGCGGGTGGCGCTGGCTTGTTCCGCGAAGCCCAACTATCCATTGCATGTGGATCGCTTGTTTAGCGCTGGCGGCAACAGTCGTTCCGCGCTGGAAACCCTTCTGGTATATACCCCTCACTTTTTCATTTGTTATCCAAAGCGAGTAGATAATTACACCGGCGAGGTTCGACAGGACTTGAAGCACTTTATGTGGTGTCCAGACGAATCTCACCAATCAGGTCAAATTGGATACAAAGACTATACTCAGGAGATTTCCGAAATCGAAGTTGGCGTTGATTTTGGGGATATTCGTATCACACCCGATCAACTTGGTGACGAATTTGACAGCATTGATTCCAGGCGAATCCATACCCAAATGCAGATTGCGCTTGTTGAGATTGGCAATGCCCTGAATTTTCGCACATGGATCGCCCAAAATGATCAACATATTCTCGTAAAAGGTATTCCGTTGGGCGAAATGCCCGGTGTGCTACCAAGTCTTGATCAAATGCCAATATTGTATAATAAGGAAATCCGCAAGGCAGCCGGATTGATCGATTGTATCTGGTTTACGCAGGATGGAAACCGTATTCCTGCCGTTATTGAAATTGAGCATAGCACACGGGTAGTATCCGGCCTGACACGAATGCAGAATTTACAGCAGACTATGCCATCTATCAATACAATTTTTACGGTAGTAGCGCCGGATGAACTGCGCACCAAAGTTACCGTTGATGCCAACAAGCCAGTATCACGGTCTTTGAAGGCGCGTTATATGCCTTACTCAACGGTGCGCGAACTCTATGGTTTGATTCAGCGCTATCAATTAAAGAATGTTGTCGATCATACCTTCGTACAACCGTTTATGGAACAGGTGGTAACGTGAATAAGATAATCAAGCCTGCCACAACTGTTATTCCGCAAACAGATACGGTCAATTGTTCCGATGCGCTTTCATACCTGAAGACATTGCCCGATGAGAGCGTGAATTCGATCATCACCTCGCCCCCGTATTATGGTCAGCGTGACTATGGTGCAGACGGGCAAATCGGGCTGGAACAGAAGCCGGAACAATATATCGAAGCGTTGGTTGGTGTCTTTCGGGAAGCGCGGCGTGTCTTGCGTAATGATGGCATATTCTGGCTTAACATCGGAGATGGCTATGTTGGCGCAACCAGCCAGCACCGCGAAGGCGGGTCACAGGGCAAGACCTCACGTTATAGCCGTAAGCACATGAACAGCGTTCCCACCGAGGGGCGCGGCGCACGCAACCGTACATTTTATGAAATGGGAATGCCGATGAAGAGTCTGATCGGGATGCCCTGGCGTGTTGCATTTGCCTTGCAGAGTGATGGTTGGATTCTTCGATGCGATATTATCTGGCATCGTCCGGCATCCAGCGAAAGTGTCAAGGATCGTCCGACACATGCCCACGAGTATATTTTCATGTTCTCCAAGCGCCAGCGCTATTATTATGATCGTTCGGCAATGCTCACTCCGACAGGCGCGAATATTCAATCTGTCTGGCGTGTGTCTGGTAGTCCATTCACCGGAGCGCACGGCGCACCATTCCCGGCGGAATTGATCGAACCACTTGTGATTGCATCCTGCCCGGAATCTGGAACTATCCTCGATCCATTTGCTGGTTCAGGTACAGTCGGCCTCGTTTGCCGTCAGCACCATCGTCATTTCGTCCTGATTGACATCAGCCCGGAAAATGTGGAATTGGCTCGAAAACGGGTAATGACAGGAATCACTACCGACGATAAAAAACGATTGGCGCAAGCCACATCTCGTCAGGAACTACTACCCGCTTTGGGGCAATTCGACAATGAACCGGCTCTCGCCTCCAAGTAAAATGAGGCAGTTAACACAGGAGAATAGTACGTATGGTTTGGCAGCCCGCCAATCAACTCGAAAAGGAACGTCTGGAAAAGCTCGAACGGCTCGCAGCACGCGGCATCGACCCTTTTCCCGGCAAGGTCAGACGAACCCACACCACTACAGAGGCAATCACTGCCTTTGAAGCCAACCCGGAAGCGGGGACAGTAGCGACAGTTTGTGGACGCTTCAAGTCGATCCGCGTCTCTGGCAAGGCATCTTTTGCGCATATTGAAGATGGCGCAGGTCGTATTCAGCTTTTCGTCAAGGTCGACGAAGTGGGCGAAGAAGCCTATGAAACGTTCAAGAAGGAATACGATCTGGGCGATTTCATACAGGCAACCGGTCCGTTGATGAAGACCAAGACAGGCGAAATCAGCGTGCAGGTACGCGAATTCACCCTGCTGGCAAAGGCAATCAGCCCCCTTCCCGTTATCAAGGAGCGCGAGGTAGATGGCAAGGTTGAGCGGTTTTCCGAATTCACCGATATGGAAGAGCGCTATCGCCAGCGTTATGCCGACCTCGCCAGCAACAGCGAAATCCGCGAAATCTTCCGCAAGCGTGCGAAGACCATTTCGGCGGTGCGTCGCTTCTTTGATGAAGAAGGCTTTCTGGAAGTCGAAACGCCGATTTTGCAACCTGTCTATGGTGGTGCGGCGGCACGTCCATTTATCACCCATCATAATCAGCTTGACCAGAATTTATTTCTACGTATCAGCTTCGAGTTATATCTGAAGCGTCTGCTGGTTGGCGGCTATGATGCAGTCTATGAACTGGGGCGCGACTTCCGTAACGAAGGCGTCAGCTTCAAGCACAACCCGGAATTCACCATGCTCGAATGGTATATCGCCTATAACGATTATCACGACAATATGGCGCGTACCGAACGTTTGCTGGCCTATGTCGCCAATGCCGTCAACGGGACGACAAAGACAACCTTCCGGGGACATGAAATCGAACTCGGCGGCGCGTGGCGGCGCGTAACGATGCGCGATGTGATCAAGGAAGGTACGGGGATCGATTATGTCGATCATCCTACTGCTGAAGCCCTTGAAGCGGTGATGCGCAAGCACCCGAACAAGGACATCTGCGACATCAAGCCGGGGCAGTCGTGGGGCAAGCTGGTCGAACACCTGTTGAGCAGCATTGAACATACGTTCATTCAGCCCGTGTTCATCATCAATTATCCGCGCGATATTTCCCCGTTTGCGAAGGCTGTGCCGGGCGATGCGATGCACGTGGAGCGCTTCGAGTTCTATATCGGCGGGATGGAGTTTGGCAACGCCTTCACCGAGTTGAACGATCCGCGTGATCAGGAACAGCGCTTCCTCGATATGGCAGCGCTCTATGGCGACGAGGACGACGATCAAACCCCGCTGGACGAGGATTACCTGCGCGCGATGCGTTACGGAATGCCTCCCAATAGCGGCGAAGGTATCGGAATTGACCGCCTTGTGATGCTCCTGACCGGGCGCGATGTATTGCGTGAAGTCCTGCTTTACCCGCACCTCAAGAAGACCGAAGAATAGACGTTTCGATTATCGCAAGCGGACGGGTGGAATCCCGTCCGTTTTTCATTCATTCGGTTTCTCCAACAGATAAGCAATCTTTAATTACCCGCGCCAGCGTAATATGCAATAATTGAAAATATAGATACGCGAAGGTTGTTTTCATGAATCCAAAAGTTTCGCGGCGTGCATTCCTGCTCGGCGTAACAGGTTCGGTAGCGGCGGCAGCAGCGGGTTGTCGTCCAGCGGGGGTTACTGCCCCTACTCCCTATGTTCCCGGTAGCGGGACGCTGACGCCCGTCCCCAGCGAACAGGCGATACAGGTTATCAATCCGAATGCGCCCGCCGATAAAAATTATGGCGAAATCGTCTTCGATCAGATTTTTACTACGCCAGTCGATAAATTCTATGTGACGCAGTACAGTCCCATGAAAACGCCGGATGTAGACATCAAAACATGGACGCTCAAGATCGACGGATTGGTCGAAAATCCGATTACACTGACCTATGACGATGTAAAGGCGCGTCCAGCTATTGAAGATATGCGGACGCTGGAATGTATCGGCAACCCGGTTGGCGGCGGGTTGATCGGGAACGCGGTCTGGAAAGGGTTCAGTCTTGCGCCATTGCTTGAGCAGGCGAAGATCAGCCCGAAGGCGACTCACGCCCGTTTCTACGCCGCCGATGATTATCACACCGCCGTACAACTAAAATTCATCACCAATCCCGATACGCTGATGGCCTATGAAATGAACGGCGCACCGCTCAACAAAATACACGGGTTTCCGCTGCGGATCATGATGCCGGGGCTGTATGGTCAGAAAATGCCACGCTGGATCACCCGAATCGAGTTCATTGATACCGATTACATTGGCTATTGGGAGGGCAATGGCTATTCCAACATCGCCTCTGTGAACACCAACTCGCAAGTCAAAAGCCCAACCGAAGATAATGGCGCATCGCCTGTCACGGTTGGCAGCAAGGTACAGATTCAAGGCGTCGCCTATGCTGCGCCGCGCCTGATCACCAAAGTAGAGGTACAGATCAACGAGGGCGAATGGATGCCCGCGAAGCTGACGCGCGGCGCGACAGGACTGGTCTGGACGCAATGGCGCTTTGAATGGATACCACCCGCTGCCGGAAATTACAGCATCGCTGTACGTGCGACGGATGACGCCGGGTTTGTCCAATTCAAGAAAGACCGGAACATCATGACCGACACCTACGAGGGAACGAGCGTCATTCACGAAATCACGGTCAGAGCAGCGGCGAACGCCTGATCATGGAAAATCAACCATCCGTGAAACCACGCCGTAAACGCTGGCCTCTATTCGTCGGTGGCTTGTTCCTCGCGCTAATCTTTTTCGGCGGGGTTGGATTTGTGGTTGCTTCAGCATTGGAGGAACAGGATTCGTTTTGCGTTTCCTGTCATACCATCCCGGAGACGACCTACTATAACCGTGCCTATATTTCGCTGGATAACCCAACGCTTGCGGTCAATGACCTCAGTACGGAACATTACCATCTGGCGCAGGAAGCCGGGAAACAACCTTTCGGCTGTATCAGTTGCCATCGCGGAGATGCCAGCCTCGGTCATCGCATCTCGACGCTGGCGTTAGCTGCGCGCGACACCGTGACCTACGTCACTGGAAATGAGAACGAACAAATCGAAAAAACCGATATTAAAGAGGCCTGGTTGCCGAATGCGTCCTGTGTTGGTTGTCATACATCCCTGTTGTTATCGGTAAAAGGGTTGAACAATCATTTTCATACCCTCTTGCCACAGGCAGGCGAGGCGCTCAAAAAAGGCGGGACGTTGACCGCCGGGGATACCCTCAAGGGCAATGATGCAGCAATCGCCCAATGGTCGCATACCGTGCAAAACGCCGGGCTAACCTGTACAAGCTGCCACCTTGCGCACACGACGGTTCAGAACGGCAAGGCAAATTACTATATGCAATCCGCGCGGCGCAATGAAGCCTGTGTCACCTGCCACAAGGCCGCAGGCAAAGGCCCGCAGGACGCAACCACATTGGGGAACTGATGGGACACCTATTCTCACGGCGAAAGTTCATGCAAAGCGCGGCAGTCGGAACGGCTGCAATCGGGCTGGGATGGAATCTTCTCGAAAAGAGCCAGGAACCGTTTCGCGTGCGGGCGCTGCGTCTTGCTCCTGTGTTCGATGCGCCAGATGGAACGATAATCGGCCATCTGCCCGCTGATAGCATCCTGAATGTTCAGGCATCGGGAGCGTATTTTGTCAGCGAATATGGCCTTGTCGCACGGACCGATATGCAGCCGATGATCGATATAGTGCGCGTCCCTCCCGATCAGGCAAAACCGCCATTTTATGTTGAGATCGTTGATCCATCGGCGGCTTTGCGCGCTTATGCCGCCCCGGATGCGGAAATGATCCGAAAGGTCGGACATGGCGCATTTTTGCAGATTATCGGAATGCTAACGGATTACAATGGCGAAATGTGGTACGAGACAAGCGATCATTGCTGGATCGAAGGGCATGGATTATCCCTCTGGACACCACCGCCCGTTTCTGGCGAACCATTCAAACTGGTCATTGATCAGAGACGTGGAATCCTCTCTGCGGAGGTGAGCAAAAAGCCGTTTTTGCGAACGCCCTTTACTTACGCGGAATCGGATGCGGATGCGCGCCAGGTTGTTTACAACAGTGGAGAATGGATCATACAGGGTGCGCACAGCCACAACCAATTCATAGTGAACCCCAATGCACCATCCTGGATTATCGAGATTCCGGCGGGCGCGGCGCGTCTACTCAACAACTTTGCGGGGAATGTTTAAAGACCCGGCCTTTCGACACCAGGTCTTGCATTGGAGACTCCGAATCTGGCAGTCTCCAATGGATGGACAATCCGTTTAGTCGCCTGTACCAATCGGAACAACGTTATTGTTCTCAATATCGCCCGGTCTGCCAGACAGGATCGGTCTGAGATTCGGCTGATTGCCTGCGATCCATTTGCCCGCCACCGGGAGGCCATTAGTTGTCCCAAACACAAATGTAAAAGCTGAGTCACCTGTGAGCGCGGTACGCAGCACAAACATACCATTTGACGGTTCGTTGTACCCTACTTCCGATAGACCATTCCCGTCCCAGTCACCCGCGACAGGTGGCATCGACGGCAAACCCCAGAGTAAAGTTATATCGGAAAAGATGATCCCGTTCGGTGTACTGTTATTGCTGAAATACTATTTTCCATCAGCCTCTCGACTGACGCCAATGCTGTCGCGCCCATCGCCATTCCAGTCGCCCGCAATAACCTTATCGCCGGGGTTGCCGAACACCGCAAAATAGTCACTAAAACCACTGGTCAGGTCATTCTTTTGATAGAGGATGCCGTTAGAGTCACGGTAGACACCAATACCGTCATGAGTAGCGTTGGCGAGCCATTTTCCGGCAAACGGTACATCGCCGGGATTACCAAGCAAAACCGCGTAGCTTGTCGTTGGGCTGGTATTACTATCGCTCAAATAGAAGAAACCACTATTGCCACGATAGACACCAATTGTATCGACGCCATTACCATTCCAATCGCCCGTAACAGGGAGATCGGACGCATCGCCACCGTAGACTGCTGTTATATCTGGCCCACCATCGGTATTGCTGTTACGCAGTGACCAGACACCATCTTTATAGACGCCAATAGTATCGACACGAGGAACAGGCGTAGCAGTCGGCGTCGGTGTCCCCAGACTCAGCACATACAACGGATCGCCGGGGAAACCCAGTGGGCTACCCGAAGCAAATGTGTCGAGATAGACACCCGACGCCTTATATCGATAAATCGAACCGTTGCCGGCGTCCATCACGTACAAGCGGGTATCCAGCCCAAATTCCATACCACGTGGCATAGACAGATTTGGTCCGCCAGTGGTAAAGTTGCCAAGCCGTTCGCCCGTCGCCGGGTTATAGCGCTCGACCCCATTAACAGAAAGGGTGAGCAATTCCCCATTGCGCCAGTCTATATCTCCTAGTTGCGAGAGGCCAGCAACGACAGGATTGGAGCCAGTGAGTTGGCCTGTAGTGGCATTGTGTCGGGTGACGACGCCTGTACCACCATTCCAGTTATGTACATAGAGGTTGCCATCTGTGCCAAAGACCAGGTGCGAAGGGCCGGATAGACCAACATTGGTGAAAACATCGACAAACGTTCCGGCGCTGGTATAGCGTTCGATGCGGTTTTGCGATTCGATGCTCACATACAGCATTTCATCTGGACCAAATTGCGGATAAACCCCCTGTCCCGATGAAATAGTTACCAGAATACCCAGATAGTTTCCATTCCTGTCGTAGCGCTGAATCTGCCCGGTATAGTAGCAAGCTACAAGGACATAGTTATCGGGTGAGAACGCCAGATCGAAGGGGCTGCCACAGGTAGGAATATGGTTCACCAACGCGCCGTTCACTGCCGAATAGCGTAACACTTCGTTGGCAAAGTTATTCGGGACCCAAATCGTATGATTCGCCAGTGCCGGATCGAGCGTTGCGGTTGGGCTTGGTGTCGCTGTCGGCGTGCGCGTGCTGGTTGGTGTGCGCGTGAACTGCTCCGTCGAAGTTGCAGTTGGGGTTGGGCGTGGTGTACGCGGCACATATAAGATGTCGCCACTCAAGCCTGGAAAGAACATGCCACCTTCGACGAACACGCCGAGGTATGCGCCTGTCGCCGCATCGTAGCGATAGACTGCACCATCGCTCACATATAGTTTCCCATCACTTCCGAGTTCGATCCCGCGTGGATCGTAGAAGGAAGCCGGCCCATCAGCACTGAAATTTCCCAAAAGGGCATGAGTAAGTGGATCGTAACGCTTGAGAAACCGTCTGAAAGCGATGGAGATGAGATAAAATAGGAGGGATGAAGCTCAGACAACGATACCCAAGCGATTTAACGGATAAACAGTGGACGCTCATCGCACCGTTGATACCACCCGCCAAAGAAGGTGGACGCGAACGGACGGTAGACATGCGAGAGGTGCTGAATGGGATATTTTACATTCTGGCGGGTGGCAACTCGTGGCGGATGATGCCGCATGACCTGCCGAACTGGAAGACCGTGTATCATTACTTTCGAGAATGGCAACGGGACGGAACGTGGACACACATGAACGATGCGTTGCGCGAAAAGTGCGCGTGGCAGCTGGAAGGCAAGCAACCCCAGGTGCTGGTAGCATCGACAGTCAGTCGGTGAAGACCAGCAAAAAGGGGGCATCCGAGGCTGGGATGGGGGCAAAAAGATAAACGGACGCAAACGGCACCTTATCGTAGATACAATGGGTCTGGTACTCAAAGCCTTTGTCACGGAGGCCAACTACACCGACCGTGAGGTAGCGAGTTGGCTCATTCCGTTCCTGCCGCAACGCTTTGGTCGTCTCCAAAAACTATGGGCAGATGGCATCTATCGCGGTGAAGAATTCATCGACGAGATGCGCGAACGCACCGGTATCACCGTTGAAATTGTGGAACGCGATCCCTTGGTCAAAGGGTTTAAACTGTTACCCTATCGGTGGGTCGTGGAGCGTACCTTTGCCTGGTTATCTGGTTATCGTCGGTTTAGCCGCGATTACGAATTTCTCGTCCAAACCAGCGATGCGATGATTTACGCAGCCATGGTGCATCTCATGCCCCGTCGTCTCGCTCCTGACCGTTGACTACCACTTTCAGACAGTTTCTTAAGTCTATTCGTCTTTTTAAATCTAGGAATTTCCGCTCAACAATACATTCAAAACAAACTCTTGCTATTACAAACCTTAAAGGAAAATTCGGTAATAGAGGAGTAATTTATGCTATATCACATAATAATAATGGAGGCAATCTGGGAAAATTAATAGCATAAATATTAGAGTTTGTAGATGAAGATTTTAAGATCGCTTTAAATATGCTGAAATACAGCAGTGTTGCGGAGTTTCCTATTATTACTAAAGCTGGAGTGGCTCTTGCTATTGGATTCCGTAACAATAAAAACAATTCGGACATCTTAATTAGCCTTCTCGAAGATAAAGAATCATTTGTACGAGCAAGAGCAATCGAAGCAATAGGGCAACTAAAGGTAGCGGACGCCGTTCTTCAGCTTGAAAAGTTACTAGGTAATGCTTATACTCCTTATGCGAACAACAAAACTACAATTCGAGATTTGGCAATAAGGGCGCTCAAAACCATTGCAACTCCTGAAGCTGTAATGATTCTTGATAAAGCGGGCTATAGATAGGCAACTTTACTGAAAGAATCAATCGTTGCATGAGGGCATCGGGAGATACAGGAAATGTTACGACGTGTATTGTTAGCAATTATCGGGATTATCCTCGCTACTCCATTCGCGGCACATGCCCAGACCGCGACCCCTGCACCACCTGTCGGCGGGGGAGAGGGCTTGCTGCTCTATTCCACCACAACGGATAGTGGTACAGAGATATTCAGCGTCAAACTGGACGGTACAGAGCGCACGCCACTCACCAAAAGCCGCAACCCGAAGCTGTTCCCGATGTGGTCGCCAGACGGTACAAAAATCCTGTATGAAGAAATTGTCGGCAGCCTGAATGCCGTGTATGTCAAGGATGCCAAACTGGACGCGATACCAAAAGATATTGTTCATGGGAACTATCCACGCTGGACGCCCGACGGTAAAAAGATCATTCTGAGCATTGATGGCGGCGGTACGTCGATTTATCAAAAGAATGCCGATGGGACAGGCGCGGCGCAAATCTTCCTGCGCGCCCGGACTGCCAAAGACTCCCGTATTTATCCATCGCTCGGCGGGCCAGACGGTAAGACGCTGGTCTATGCCAGCAGGTCTGGCACAGGCGGGACATATGAAATTTATGTGACCGGAATCAGCGAACGGCTTGGATCGGTCAGCAAAAACAACAGCGATGATCGCTACCCGGTCTGGTCGCCCGATGGCGAAAAGATCGCCTATTCCAACAGCGACGGGCAAGTTTGCCTGATCGAGATTAGCAAAATCACGCGCACGATCACTACCTCTAAATGTTTCCCGAATTACGTTGCCGAAAATAGTTGCCCGTCATGGTCGCCGGATAGTACGCAAATCGCATTCGTCTCCAAACTCTATGACGATTACAAATATTATGTGATGAACGTAGATGGCACGAACGTCCACCCCCTGATCAACGATCCCGCCTATGTGTGGAAGCAACCAAACGGGTTTATCCGGTGTTCGCCTGTTTCGTGGCGCTGATCAGTTTGCCTGCTTGACAGCCAGATAAAACGATCATATTATATCTGTCACGGATATATCTGCGACGGATGCAATGGTTTGAGGTAAGTTGATGGCAGGCTCTACAACACGACCACAGGATTTATTGCCGCTCACCCCGGCGGTATTTCACATTTTGCTGGCGCTGGCAGACGGCGAAAAGCACGGCTACAGCATCATGCAGGAAGTCAACGCGATCACTGATGGGGCTGTCCGCATGGGGCCGGGAACGCTCTATGGCACAATCAAACGCATGTTGGATGCGGGTCTGATCGAAGAGGCTGATGAACGTCCCGATCCCCTGCTCGATGATCAACGGCGGAGATATTACCGCGTCACCGATTTTGGCAACCGTGTCGCACAGGCAGAAACAGCGCGTTTATCGCTTTTATTGGGAATCGCCCGCACGAAGAAACTGGCGGACGGTGCGACATGAACCAGCCCGCTATCGTTACCCTATCCACACGCATCTACACAACCCTGCTCATCCTCTACCCTGCGGCATGGCGTAGCGCCTACGGTGCGCACATGGTACAGGTCTTTCAGGATGTCTGCCGCGATAGCTACCGTCGGCAGGGCATCGCAGGGATCGTCTTCTGGTGGTGTTCAACACTTCCTGACCTCATTCTGACCGCTATCGAACAACGAAAAGAAGGGAAACTCACCATGTCCAAATCAACTCTTCCGATCAAGGGATCGGGGCTGGGTATCATGTGCATCGCAGGCGGGCTATTTTATGCATTCGGTGGGTTGTGGCTCTCCACGTCAGGTGTCCCCACCGACCCATTTGGGATTCAGCTAACCAATCTGCTCAAAATGATGTGGTCGAGTGGCACATCGTGTGTATTGATGGGGATGGCTGTGCTGGGTGCAATTGATGCCAAGCCCGTGACGTGGCTTTCTGGATGGGTATCTGCATTTGTGCTGAGTTCGATGTCAATTGAAGGGCTTGTCGGAATAGTTCTTCGCAGTCAGGTTTCACCGTTCTCTGGTTCTGCATTTCCGTTTTCCGGGATTAGCGGGGTGGTTGTGTTGATCAGTTGGAGCGTACTGACAGTAGCCATCGTGAGCGCACCACGTTGGACAAACTGGACGCGATTCACACCAATTTTTACCCTGATTGCGCCGTTTGTCGGGTTCCTGCTCGGCAATCTGTTTGGGATCACACATCTGCCTGTGATTGTCATGGGGATTGCTTTGGCAATCTCTGGTTTTGCTATCCAGACTCATCTGAATAGCAAGCGGCGTTCAATAAACGGATTCGCACCTGCCGTATAAATTCCTGTCCAAAGCAAAAGGCCACAACATGACAACCATCGCATCCAGATTCAGAACGCCAGAAGGTGCAATCCGATTTCTGGCAGCCTATGAAGCAACACTCGCGCTCTGGCCTGTTGCCCACCGGGCGACTGAGATCACAACCACTTTTGGCACAACGCATGTGAACATTGCCGGTGCGCCCGATTTGCCGCCGCTACTCCTTATTCATGGAGCGCAGATTAGCTCGCCCGTGTGGTACGCCAACATCGAAGCCTTGAGCCGCCATTTTTGCGTCTATGCCCCGGACGTTGTGGATCAAATCGGATTAGGTGTACCCACAAGGAAACTCAAGACCGCGCAAGATTGTCTGGCCTGGATTGGCGAACTGCTGGACGGTCTGGGTCTGAACAGTGTAACGGTCATTGGACATTCACAGGGCGGGTATCAAGCGCTCAATCTGGCGATCAATGCGCCACAGCGGGTTAAAAAGCTGGTGCTGCTCAGTCCTTCGGGGAGTCTGGGGCGGGTGCGAATGCAACTGTTGTTGCATATGCTCCCGGTGTTTGTCAGGCCAACCAGAAAAACATTCTATGGCAGTTTCCAGTGGATGACGACAATGCCGCTAGGGACAGCGCATCCGCTGGTTGAGCAATTTATGACAGGGGCGCTAACTTTCAAGCCGCAGGAGCTTGGTCTCGGCGCAGTATCAGTGTTCAAAGATGAGGCATTGCAAAGCATCAAAATGCCGACGCTGTTGCTGATTGGCGCAAAGGATGGAACATGCAGACCGCGCGTCGAATTGGAACGCGCTCAACGATTGATCCCGCACATTGAAACGGAATTGATCGCGGGGGGAGGGCATCTTTTCCCGGTTGATCAGGCGGAGGCTACCAACGCTCGAATCCTGAAATTCCTCCAGGTGAATTGAGCCTATCAAGACTTATAATTGTCATACACCGAAAAAGCAGGCAACAACTGCTTGCATGATAAGTTCACCATTCGTTACCAGCCAATTCCACTGGAAAATCAAAAGAAACATCATTCCTGCACTCAGGAGCAGCCAAACAAAATTCAGTCGCAGAGCATAAAATATGCGAGAATGCCTTTTGATCATTCTTTTTTCGTGGATCGGCAGGTCTGGCGAGACTTCCGGCGATAAACATCAGAAGAACAGTAACCGCGAGTCCGAATACTATTGCGGTTAAAGGGGGAGCATAGATCATACGGTAATTGGGCGCTTCGTAAACCGAATGTGGGGTGGCATAATATGCGACAATAACGCTGATAAAGCCCTCTATTGCCGACAGAACCGTTGCCGAAATCAGGGCAAAATCCAGCGATTGTCTGTTTAGAAACAGCCCATATCGTTGATAGTATCTGACCCATCCCCGGCGAAGTACCACATATGCGAGTGTTGCTATCCACAGTAAAAGCACGCCCCACCACAACGACCAGACCGCAATGAGTGGTACAGGGATTGCCACCAGTCCCGCTGCCAGCATTAAATTTGAAACTTCAATTTTTGAGGGTGAGCGCCGTCGAAGCCAAAACACCCCTGCTATGCTGGATAGCATTGCGCATAATGCACATTCTTTCGCCAAATCAAGCAGAATAAATGGCGAACTGGCTGGTAATGTCACAAAACGAACTATGCAGAAAATAACAGGTGGGAGCGAAAAAATGACTGCGGCCTTTCTGCTGCGATGCTCATCAATATAACGATAGACCACATGCAAAAGCAGCATTTGAATAAATGGGATTGGTGGTAGCCACATTCCAATCAAAAGCATCAGGAAAGTGAGTTGTGAAAATGATGGGGTTGGTTGCGACCGATTCCCTGCAAACGGGCGAAAGAACCAATTTTGATAATAATCCAGCCCGTAATTTTGCCAGGGAACCCGATATTTATTTTCTCCGAAAATGATGCCCTTTGGAGTGAGTACAATCAACTGCGCATCGCCGAACGCATCCGCTGAGAAGCCAATCGGGGTTGTCGGAAAGAAAACGAATTGCGAAAGCCCATTCAGCGGCAACCAACTCGTTAATACATTGTATTCACAAGTTTGTTTGCATATACCTGAACCAGCATCGAGAGGTTTTTGAGTAAAGCGAACCTCTCGATGTCCTGAAAATCTGTTATAGGGTGGGTCTGCTTCGGGACGATCAAATTTCCATGTCGCCCCATAATCGTCACTCACATAGAGTCCTTTAAACGGAAATTCAATTTCAATATCTTTTTGAGTAAAGAGTTTTTCATCTTTCGCCGCTACGGAAAGGAATATAGGGTAGTCGTGAATACATAGCACGACCATCACAATCAGAAGCGCAATACTGACCAGTACACGTTTTATCATCCAGTCCTCCCGTCTACAGTCTATCGAAAACAGACCATGACAAACGCGGAAATTCGTTGCAAAATCCGCGAAAATCGGGTAAAAATACGAACATCTGTCCAACTAAAAAATAGCGCACCCCGATGCACTTTTCAGCCCGATTCAAACCAGTCCAACATGGCTTGCTTGCTATTCTGTTCCTGCTCCTATCGGCGTGTGGTGGAACATCCAGCGGGCCGATCCCGACGGATACGCCCGCACGCCCACCAACAATCATCCCGACAGGGGCAGCAAAAGCGACCACACCCGGCACGCGGGTAGCCGTCCAGCGCACCCCCACCCCGGCTGCAACGGCTGTCGATTGCAAAAAGACGCTCGCTGGTGGACGAACCCCAAAAATCCCAACCATCACGATGTCGGTTCTGGCGGCATGTCGCCCACAGGTAAAGGATACGATCCTCTGGATTTCATCGGGCAAGTTCGCGTTTCAACAGGACGATCAAACCTTTGGCAATTATGAAGGCTATTTGCCGAATGCAACCAAAGGCACATATCGGGAATATACTGTCCTGACGCCGGGCGAGCGTGATCGTGGTGCGCGGCGCATCATCACCAGCGGCGCGACAACGCGGAAATCAGTAGTCTACAAGGAACTCTACTATACCGATGATCACTATGAGACGTTCTGGCTGGTAGTATCAGGCGCCAAATAATGGCACGCTATGCCGAAGTCGCGCTGAATCAGGCGGGACGCCAGACCTATCATTATCATATCCCCGCCGGGCTGGAGATGATCCGGGTTGGACATCTGGTGGAAGTGAGTTTCGGGACAGCGCTGGCCTCCGGCATCGTCGTTGATCTTACAGATGAAGTAGACGTTCCGCATACCAAGCCGATCCTTGAATTGCTGGACGCGGAGCCTGTCGTTTTCCCGGAGCAAATCGAGATTGCGCGCTGGATGGCTGCCGCGAATATGGCGTCGCTGGCGTCCTGCCTGTGGTTGACGCTCCCGCCGGGGCTGGCACGTTCCGGGGATCGGCTGTATACCCTCATTGATCAGAACGTGCTAACCAAACCAGATACGCTGGCGGATCAGGTGGTGAAGTTGCTGCGCTCACGGGGCGCATTACGCGCTGCCCAGATCGATCACGCCATTGATAGCGATAACTGGAAACAGGCGATCAAGCCTTATATTGAAGACGGACAGATTAAATCCGAGGCGATTTTGAACGCGCCGACTGTCGCCCCGAAAAACGCCAAAACCGTGCATCTGGTCGCCTCCATTGAAACCATCACCGAAGAGATCAACAAACTCAAGCCGGACTCCAAACGGCGCGCAGTGCTGGAATTTCTGCGTAATTTCCCCGGCATACACGACCACAAAACGCTGATTGAGCGTACCAGTTCCGATACCGGGACGGTCAAGCGACTGGCAGACAAGGGCTGGATTGAGTTTGGGCAGGAAGAAATCTGGCGCGATCCGCTGGCAGGCCGCGAATTTGTCCCGGTCAAAGCGCCGGAACTCACACCAGGTCAGACCGAGTGCTGGGAGCTATTGCAAGCGGATATTAAAGCGCGCAAAGGCGGCGTGTTTCTGCTGCACGGTGTCACTGGTTCGGGCAAAACGGAACTCTATCTGCGGGCGATTGAACTGGCGCGCAAGCAAAAACGCGCCGCGATTGTGCTTGTCCCGGAAATTGCGCTCGTTCCGCAGACAGTTCGACGCTTCAAGGCGCGTTTTACCGATAAGGTCGCGCTGGTACATAGCGATCTCACGCCGGGTCAGCAATATGATACGTGGCGGCGCGCAAAGGCCGGATTGATAGACATCGTGATTGGGCCACGTTCGGCGCTGTTCACCCCATTTGCCGATATTGGCGTGATCGTGATCGACGAAGAACACGATTCCAGCTATAAGCAGTCGCCACCGATCCCGCCACCGTCCTATCATGCGCGTGATGTGGCGATTGAGATGGCGCGCGTGTATAACGCCACTGTGATTCTAGGTAGCGCCACGCCCGATCTGATGACGGCATGGCGTGCCGAACGCGGCGCGATTCGCTATCTGCACCTGCCGGATCGTATTCTGGTACACAAAGCGCGTCTTGAAGAACAAACATCAAAACTGGAAATCCCCCACGCGCGTTTCCAGACTGCCGATGCTGCCGAAGCGATGGTGGCGGGACTCCCACCCGTGCAGATTATAGATATGCGCGAGGAACTCAAGGCGGGCAACCGCAGCATGTTCAGTTACGCGCTACAAGAGGCGCTCAACAAAACGATTGCCGAAGGGCATCAGGCGATCCTCTTTCTGAACCGACGCGGTACAGCGAGTTTTGTGATTTGCCGCGATTGCGGCTATGTTGCCAAGTGTCCTCGTTGCGACACGCCGCTGACCTATCATGAGAATGAAGCCCTGCTGACCTGCCACACCTGCGGCTTCCATGCGCCGCCACCGACCAGTTGCCCGGAATGCAATAGCGCGCGTATCCGCTATTTCGGGGCGGGGACAGCACAACTCGAAAAGCTGCTGGCAGAGGAATTTCCGCAAGCGCGCGTATTGCGCTGGGATCGGGATACGACGCGCGAACGCGGTTCACACGAGGCGATTTTAAACGAGTTTGTCAGCGGTGAATCGAACGTCCTGATTGGAACGCAGATGATCGCCAAAGGGCTGGATATTCCGCGCGTGACGCTGGTCGGCGTGGTGGCGGCAGATACCGCGCTTGGTCTGCCAGATTATCGCGCTGGTGAACGCTGTTTCCAGATTTTGACGCAGGTCGCCGGACGTGCCGGACGTAGCTGGCTCGGCGGGCGTGCGATTATCCAGACCTATCAACCGGAACATTACGCGATTCGCGCAGCGGCAGAACACAACTCCGGTGCGTTTTATGAGCAGGAATTGATCCATCGGCGTGATTTGGACTACCCGCCATTCAAACGGTTGGCGCGCGTCCTGTTCCGCTATCCATCCGAATCACGCGCACAAAAGGAAGCCGAAACCGTCGCGCAAACCATTCGCCAGACAATCCGGCTACGTGAACTTTCGGCGACCAAAATCATCGGGCCTGCGCCTGCATTCTTCCAGAAAATGAATGATATTTATCGCTGGCAGATCATTGTGAAAGGGACAGACCCGGTAGCGGCCTTGAGCGATGTGCGCCCGTCATCCGGCATGTATATTGATATTGACCCGCTGGATATGCTGTAGGGGATGTGCGGCGTGAGACGGGGATAGGTAACCCCGGCGCTGAAAGGGACACCCGGAAATAGCTTTCAACCTGGCATCCCTCCTGACCCCACCCTAAATCCCTCCCCGCTGGCGAGGAGGGACTTCCAAACCTGCGCGCCCTGGCTCCCTTTCCCTGCCAGCGGGGAAAGGGCCGGGGATAGGGGTCAATCGCTGCATTTTCATTTGTAGACGGGTTTTTGCCCGTCCACTGTCGATCATCAAGCGAAGAGGAACTTAATCTCCGCTGCTGTTGCTTTCCACGTTGCTGCCGGGGTGTGATGGATTGACCACACCCGCAACAGGTGGGCGACTCGCCGCGACCCATTTACCGGCGATAGGCTTGCCATTCAACGGCCCAAACGCAAATGTATTATCTGATCCTGCGCTGGCAAGTGCAGAATGCAAGTCGAATGTTCCCGCAGAAGTCAGATAGCCGACAGTGCTGCCACCAATCCCATCCCAATCGCCAATGACCGGGGGATAACTACCAATATCCCAGACAAAATTGATGTCGCTGAGGGTGATTCCATTCGGAGTGCTATTGTTGGTCATATACCACATCTGGTTGATGGAGCGATACACACCAATGCTGTCAAACCCGTTGCCATCCCAATCGCCCGCGAAACCCTGATCACCGGGATTGCCGAAGACTGCGAAGAAATCATCGAAGCCGCTGGTGAGCGACTTTCGTTGATACAAAATGCCATTGCTGTTACGATATACCCCAATACCATCCCCGGTCATATCGGCTGTCCATTTGCCCGCAAAGGGCATATCTGCCGGGTTGCCGAATAGTACGACCACATAGGTTGAAGCAGGGCCAGTGTTGCTATCGCTGAGATAAAAACGCCCTTCGCTGACACGATAGACACCCAGTGTATCCATTCCGTCACCGTTCCAGTCACCCACCACCGGGAGGTCAGACGGGTCGCCGCCATAGGTTGCATAAATATCTTCCGGTCCGCTGGTGTTGGTATTTCGCAGATACCATGCGCCATCTTTATAGACGCCAATCGTATCCGGGCGGGGTGGAACAGAGGTATTGGTTGCTGTCGGAGTTGGTGTAGGCAGGGCGGCAACGTAGACATAGGCTGCACCGTTGTTGGTCGTGCCGCTGTCGTCTTCATTTTGTGCGCCGATTAATGCTGTGTTACCGTCGCCGCTGAGTGCAACTGCGCGCGCAAAAATATCGTTGTTGGCTCTGTCGCTGGCATTGAGTTTGACTTGCTGCGTCCAGACACTGCCCGAACGGGTAAAAATATAGGCCGCGCCGTTGCCCGTGTTTGGGCTGTCGGATTTATTCGATGCGCCAATCAACGCCGTACTTCCATCATTGCTTATAGAAACGGAAACACCAAAAATATCGTTGTTGGCTCTGTCGCTGGCATTAAGTTTGGCCTGCTCCGTCCAGACACTGCCCGAACGAGTGAAGACATAGGCCGCGCCGTTGGTAATCAGCCCGCTCTCACTCTTTCCAAATGCACCAATCAGCGCCGTACTGCCATCCTGACTCAGGGAAACCGAGTTGCCGACAGCATCCGATGTTGTTCTATCGCTGGTAAGGAGTTGTGTCTGCTGTGTCCAGACCCCACCTGAGCGAGTAAATACAAAGGCCGAACCATTATTTGAAGCACCATCGTCCGTTTGAGATGCACCGATCAACGCCATATTGCCATCGCTGCTAAGGGAAACCGACGTGCCGAAAGCCTCGCCGCCGAGACGAACCGGGGGAAGAAGTTTGGCCTGTTCCGTCCACACACTTCCGCTACGAGTAAACACATAGGCTGCACCATTGCTAAAAGCCGGGCTTTCGCTCTGGTTACTTGCGCCAACAATCGCGGTGCTGCCATCACTATTTAATGCTACCGCGCTGCCAAAGCGATCACTATCGCCCTGATCGCTGGCAAGGAATTTGGCTTGTTGTGTCCATACCGTCCCGCTACGGGTAAATACATAGGCTGCACCACTCGCACCAATGCCATTATCCGATTTGTTATCTGCGCCGATCAGCGCCATATTGCCATCGGGCGTCAGCGCTACCGAGAATCCGAATTCGTCTATAGTTTGTCTGTCACTGGCAAAGAGTTTAGCCTGTTGTGTCCATGTGTTTCCGATACGGATGAACACATATACTGCCCCATTAAAGACAAGGCCGCTGTCCGATTCCAGATAAGCCCCAATCAGCGCTGTATTTCCATCTGCGCTCATGCTCACAGAACTACCAAACCGCTCGTCATTTTCCTTATCGCTGGCGAGGAGTTTAGCCTGTTGTGTGTTTGGCAATTGCAGAGGGCCGTAACCCGGCCCCAGAGCAGATTTGGCAACTTCTTCCAACGTATCGGGAATGACTGACGAGGCTTTAATCGGGTGAGATGCAAATGAAAGTAACAAACTAAACAATATTGCCAGCGTCGTTATCCGGCGTGCAATTGAAACGGTCATGTTTCCTCTTGATATGATATTGGGGATGGGTTGGGCTATGTTGTAGCGCTATTTTATTCTATTTTAGTACATAGCCAGATGAGGAAAGGGTCGAAATATAGAGAATAAAATACCCCTATCCATAATCTGGATAGGGGTTGAGATCAAGGATGATATTGAAGAGAAGGCAGGTTAATCCCCTGCGCCGTTGTCCTCAATATTGTTACCGGGCTGTGAAGCGTTGACCACACCAACAACCGATGGACGGCTCGCCGCGACCCACTTACCTGCGACGGGCTTGCTATTGGTCGGGCCAAAGATGAAGAGGTTATCGCTCCCGTTGCTGGCATGGAGTACAACAACACCGGATGGCGTCAGATACCCTATAGTGGTTTTGGTGTCCCCATCCCAATCCCCGACGACGGGCGACATGGTGCTAATATCCCACACGACGCTGAGATCACCGAAAGTGATGCCGCTGGGCTGGCTGTTATTCGTCATATACCAGGTTTGGGTCGATGCACGATAGACGCCGATGCTATCAAAGCCGTTCGGCTCCCAATCGCCCGCGAACGCCTGATCGCCCGGATTGCCAAACACAGCGAAGAAGTCATCGAAGCCGCTGGTGAGTGACTTGCGCTGATACAGGATGCCATTGCTATTGCGATAGACACCAACGCCGCTACCCGTCATATCGCTTGTCCACCTGCCTGCAAACGGAGCATCGCCCGGATTCCCAAACAAAATTGTGTAATCGGCGTTGGGAGACGTGTTTGAATTACTCAGGTAGAAAAAGCCTGTGCTGCTGCGATAGACGCCAATGGTATCCACGCTATCGCCATCCCAGTCGCCAACAACCGGCAGATCGGACGCATCGCCACCGAACGGCACGATAATATCGGCTGTACCGCTGGAATTGGAGTTCCGCAGATAGAACATACCGTCCTTATACACACCAATCGTATCCACACGCGGCGGAACAGGCGTATTGGTGAAGGTTGGGGTATCTGTCGCCGTTGGCGTGAACGTTGGCGTAAAGGTTGCCGTGTTCGTCGGTGTGAAGGTTGCTGTGTCTGTCGGCGTGTTGGTATAGCTTGGGGTGAAGGTTGCCGTGTTCGTCGGTGTATTCGTATAGCTGGGTGTGAAGGTCGCCGTATTAGTAAAGGTCGGTGTGAAGGTCGCCGTATTGGTAGAAGTCGGCGTCGCTGTCTTTGTCGGCGTATTCGTATAGCTGGGCGTAAAGGTTGCTGTGTTGGTAGAGGTTGGGGTGAAGGTTGCCGTATTGGTGGAAGTCGGCGTCGCCGTGTTGGTGGGTGTATTAGTGCTGGTGCGCGTTGCCGTCGAGGTCAATGTCGGCGTATTGGTGCGTGTTGCCGTTGCTGTCGGTGTAGAAGTCGGCGCATCGTTATCGGTGATTGTCACCGTAATATCAACAACATTCAGACTCGTTGGATACTCCGTTGTGGTGGAGGCTAAAATTGTATTATTAATGAAGCAGGTGTGCGTCCCCTCATCAATTGCATCATCAATCGCGGCGACAATAACCCCCTGATTGCTATTCCAGTTGTTCGCACTGAAATTCAGCAATACCGGGTTTCCTGCCCCATTGCCGTTCAACTGGCATTGGGTATCTGGGTCAAGCTGTACGGAGACTGTCCCTGAGCTAGGCTGTGAGGCGAGCGCGACGGTAAAGGTGTCTATCGCGCCGCCTTCGGTGACGGCGGTAGTACCGCCAGATTGGGTGATAGTCACGTTCGCTGTATCGTTATCCGTAATTCTGAACGTGAGTTGGGCGGTTTCGACAAAATCTGATGCCCGCCGCACGCGCAGGTCAAAGAATTCGTTGTTTTCATCAATGGCATCATCAATGATTGTCACGCTTTGCGTCAGTATGGCTCCTGACACTGAGCCAGAGGGGTAAGTTATCGTGACAACGCCGGGGTCTATATAGTCCTGTCCGACTGTGGTTGACAGATCGACGATATATTCTTCCATACTGACATCAATTTCCAGCGCCAGAGTACCTGTGGTCGTGCCTGTAATATTAAGAACGACATTTTCAGTAATTGTACCGACGCTCTCCTGAACACCCGCCGTTCCTTTTGTATAGAGTCCGGTCACTACCTCATCATTGGTAATAGTATGAGTATAGGTCGTCTGCGCTCCCAGCACCGCACCGCTTGAAGGAGACGTGAGCGACAGGCTAATGGTTTGATTGCTTTCGTACAGGTTGTCGTCTACAACCGTGATCCCGCTGCTGATCGAAACATTCGTACCGCTTGCCGTAGCCGCCGGGATGGTAATTGTTCCAGTCAGGTTATAGTCAGCGCTGGTGGCTGTGCCGCCAGTCACGCTCACTGTGACGGTTTTGGCGGCACTGGTGGGAGCGCCATTGCTCGTTGTCACACGCAGAATATTGCCAAATCCGCTGGCTTCGGCAGCGCTGCCGGATGCCGCGCTGAATTGCAGCGTCACGACTTGCGCCTGTAACGCGGGGTGCGCCTCGGCACGCATTGTTATCACAAGAGTAAAGATGAGTGTCAGAACAAAAACAGTCAGAGGTCTGGCAAACTCGCTGGCATATTTTGGAGAAGAACGGTGGTACATGGCGTTTTACCTGAATCCGGTTGGGAAGGATACCTGAATTATAAAATACTTTGGTGTTTTATTGGACACCTATTTTGTCGGGTTTAATAACAATTCGGGGTTGGATAGCAATCAGAGCAGAGGTGTCAAACCGTGAATTGACCCATCCTCAGTTCCTCTCCGTTTGCGGGGAAAGAGCGAGGGTCAATTCAATTTTTCAGATCGATTGACCTCTATTCCACCAATTCAAAAACGACGCTGATCCGGGCAGTAACGGCAATTTGACCTGGCGCGACAGCTTCACCAGCGCCAGCACCCGCCGGAACCGAGGCATTCTGGATAATATTCTGGGTTGCAGCGCCGCCGGAACTGCCCCAGCCACCGCCATAGTAGCCCCATCCGAATGAATCTTCGCTGATTGTGACAGGCTTCCCGACTTTGAGGCCAAGTGCGCCAGCCATCGCCTCGGCTTTTTCCTTCGCGGCCTTGATAGCAGAATCCCGCGCCTGATCCCGGTATTTGCGGAGTTCAGTAGTACGAAAATCAACGCCGAGTACGTAATTGGCTCCGCTGTCGAGACTGGCACTCAGCAAATCCTCGAACTTTGATATATCGCTCAGGGTAAAAACGACATTCTTGCGGACAAAAAAGCCAATAAAGTCTTTTTGCTGGTAGCTATCGTTATAGCGAGGCTGGATTGTAATATGATCGGTCTTGACCTTCTCTGTCGGAATATTGAACGTTTTGGCGAGGTTGAGTATCTGTGACACGCGCTCATCATTCTGGCTTTTGGCTGTTTTAAGGCTCTTGTCCCAGGTTTCTACGCCGAGTGTCAATATAACCTGATCCGGCACAACATTCACCTGTGCTTCTCCACTTACAGAGATGGTGCGCGTTGTTGGCTGCGTGTCGGCGTGCGTCGGGCGAAGTGGAACCAGCGCTATCAGTGCCAGCCCAAACAAAGCGGCGAACATCAAGGGTTTATTCAAACGGCTAATCATTTTTACTGTTTCCTCTGACATAGTTTTAGAGACGGACATCCTGAAATGGGTCAACCTCGCTTGGGTAATGTCAGGAACGCCACCACTAAAACTATACAGGATTTCAGATTAGCCGATCAGGGAATACAAATAAGAAAGGGCAAAGATTGCTCCTCGCCCTTACCACTAGCGTTATCCCGGACTCACGTGAATTACACCAGCGTATTCACGCGCGCTTCGTGGCTGGCCTCATACGCATCGATCTTATCCTGCATATTCAGCAGGAAGCCAAGCTGATCGACGCCATCGAGCAGGCAGCGGCGCGCAAACTGGTCAATCGGGAAGGACACCGAACGCCCATCGGGGAGCGTGACCGTCTGCGCTTCCAGATCGATCTGCAATTGCAGATTGGGGTCTTCTTCCGCAAGGCTGATCAACTGGCGGTGCGTTTCCGCATCCACCTGAATCGGCAGCAGTCCGTTTTTCAGCGAGTTGTTGCGGAAAATATCCGCGAAATAGGTACTGATCACAGCGCGGAAACCGAATCCCTGCAATGCCCAGGGCGCATGTTCGCGGGATGAACCGCAGCCGAAGTTGTGCCCGCCGATCAGGATTTGCGCGCCCTTGCCGCGTTCCTGATTCAGCACAAAATCGGGTTTCGGTGCGCCCGCTTCATCATAGCGCCAGTCATAGAACAGCGCATCGCCGAGTCCGGCTTTGTTCGTCGTCTTGAGATAACGCGCCGGGATGATCTGATCGGTGTCGATATTTTCTGTCGGGATAGTAACCGCTTTCCCGGCGAATGGCTTGATGGCGTCCATGATTCTATTCTCCCTTCAGGATTTCACGAGCATCGGTCACACGTCCGGCAATAGCGCTGGCAACAGCAGTCAGCGGACTGGCGAGGAAGGTACGTCCACCCTTGCCCTGACGCCCCTCAAAATTGCGGTTGCTGGTGCTGACCGCATATTGTCCCGGCTGCAACTGATCGCCGTTCATGGCGATACACATGCTGCATCCAGCCTCGCGCCATTCTGCGCCCGCGTCACGGAAAATCTGGTGCAGCCCTTCGGCCTCCGCCTGACGCTTCACCTGTTGCGAACCGGGAACGACCATCATACGGACGCCGCTGGCAACCTTGTGACCCTTGATCAACTCTGCCGCCTGACGCAAATCGGTGATGCGTGAATTGGTACAGCTTCCGACGAATACCACATCTACCTTATGACCGAGGATAGGCTCGTCGGCCTGCAAGCCCATGTAATCCAGCGCCTTCACGAGCGCGTCACGCTGACTCACGTCGTTGTACTGTGTGGGGCTGGGGATGCGCGCCGTGATCGGAATGCCCATGCCGGGGTTCGTGCCATAGGTGATCATCGGTTCCAGGCTGTTGGCGTCAATCACGACGGTGGCGTCGTAGGTTGCGCCGGGATCGCTTGGCAGTTGCCTCCACGCGGCAACGGCGGCGTCCCATGCTGCGCCCTTCGGAGCGTGCGGCTTGCCCTTGATGTATTCAAAGGTGGTTTCATCGGGCGCAATCAACCCGGCACGCGCGCCACCTTCGATGCTCATATTACAGATGGTCATGCGCTGTTCCATGTTCAGCGCGCGGATCGCTTCGCCCGTATATTCAAGGACATAGCCCGTTCCGCCACCGACGCCGATTTTGGCGATCAGCGCGAGGATAATATCCTTCGCGGAGACGCCGGGTTGCAGCTTGCCATCGACACGTACTTCCATCGTTTTTGGTTTGGTTTGCAATAGCGATTGCGTCGCCAGAACGTGCATCACTTCGCTCGTGCCGATGCCGAATGCCAGCGCACCGAATGCGCCATGCGTGCTGGTGTGGCTATCACCACAGACAATAGTCATGCCGGGTTGTGTCAACCCCTGTTCCGGCCCGATGACATGCACAATGCCCTGATTTTCTGTGCCGAGTTTGAACAGACGAATGCCAAAATCGTCGCAGTTCTTTTCCATCTGTGCCAGTTGTGCGGCGGCAATCGTATCGGTGACGGGGATCAGACCATCCGCACCGCGCGGGGTCGTCGGCGTGCTGTGATCCATCGTCGCAATAGTGCGATCCGGGTGGCGCACTTTCAGGCCGCGCTCACGTAGCCCGGTGAATGCCTGTGGCGATGTGACTTCGTGGACAAGGTGCAGGTCAATGTAAATGACCGCAGGCATATCGCCATCCTGCGGGCTGACAATATGGGAATCCCAGATTTTTTCAAATAAAGTGCGAGGGGGTGTCATTCCGATTTCCTCTTTCATAGGATTAGGGCAAGGATACTCCTGCTATTTCCAAATCTCAAGTTTGCACAAAAAATGTTTGTGCATTTCGATCAGAATGTATCCTGCGTGTGTGTCGCCAGAAGACGCAGATCACTATGAAAGCCAGCGTAATCTCAAGCGCCAGCACCGCTATCCAGTATATACGGCGTGCCACTGGCATGTAATCCATTCGGATTTGATGCGCGCCCGCCGAAATCGGAAAGGCCGTTGACATGAAATTGGCACGATACGCTGATACAGGCTTGCCATCTATCGTGATATTCCAGTTGGGATCGGTAATCTGATTGATGCGCAGCCAGCCATCCTGTGGAATCACAACCTTGAACCCAAAGGAATTGTAGAGCCATTCTGTCCACTCGTAGGAAAAGGATGCTGTCGAAGGCGCTGTCGGTGGGGTCAATAACGCTGCATCAAATTTTTCGTGCAGGAACAACCGCCCGTTATAGGCATTGGTATTCTTCTGGAAGGTCTGCGCCATCTCGTCATAATTGGGGATCATCTCTGCACGCTGATAAAATTCCAGGGCTTCTTCCCTGAGCGCAAACCCGCCCAATGGCGGCGGCTTCAGAAACTCGTACCCCTCAAAGCCGACAGCGTGATGCAACTCAAAATAATAGTGATGCCACATATAGTTGTTTTCGTCCCAGATGTCGTTGCGCACAGGCATATAGTTCAGCAGGTTGCCTCTGAACCCCAGTCTGGTATTCGGATCAGGCCAGGGGCTGCTGAAAGGATCAACGACAATCGAGGGCAGGGGATCAGTCAGGCGCGCCCAGCGGGTGAACGTGAAGCGTTCATCAACACCGCTCACCACCCAATAATATTTGGACAGATCGACCAGCGCGATTCCCATCAGAATCATGATAAACAGGCGTTTGTTGCGTCGGGTGCTGGTCATCAGGAATTGAAGGATCACCCCCGAAGAGATGACCAGCAGCAGTGCAAAATATAAATTGCCCTGCAAGTTGACATCATTCAAAGGGAAATTCTGTGTTACAAGGCCCATCCCCAAAAATACCAGTGCGCCGATTCCCGCCAGGCCAGACACAATGATCAAAAAGCGTTTACGTATGTGCGCGGCGATATTCGATTCAAGCAGATGATCGAGGCTGGCAGCCGCCAACATCACCAGCAGCAATTGCCAGTATTGCGAATAGAAGTAAAAAAGATGCTGGATGCGATTCATCATCGGGATCAAATCCCAGAGCGAAAGCAGAAACGGCGGAGCCAGCACAATGATCAGGATGCCTGTCGCGGAGACGGCCAGCCAGCGCTCTACTCTCCGCCAGCGATAAAACGGCAGCAGGGCAAGCAAGGGCAACAGAAAAACGCCAATATAGTGCGCGCTATGCACGTCGTTGAGTGTTTTGTATTGCAGCGCACGATAAATATCCGGGTTGAATAACTCTGTTGTATATTGACGCAGTTCGGCTACGCGCTCATAGGCTTTTATTTTCGTATAGGTCGAAGCCTCGGAACTCGTTTCAGTGCGGATATAGTTTGCGCCCTCTTTGGCTGTCGAGACCAGCACAACCGACCATAGCGAAACAGTCAGCACCACCCCGACAGCCAACAGTGCGACAAGTCCGCGTTGCAGGCGTAGCAGAGAGAAAATATGCAGCAGGCAGTGCTTTAACTGGTTCGGATATATCCAGCAATACGATCCGACGATGACGATAACAAACCAGGTATTGTAGAGCGTCCAGTAGTTTAGCGAGGTGAACTGTATCAACCCCGCGCCGACCAACCCGAACAACGTCCGTCGGGATGGATATTTCAAAG
>CAYSOC010000087.1:27233-27821 GCA_964432445.1 uncultured Anaerolineaceae bacterium | reverse complement strand
ATTTGCCAGTGAATAAAATCGACCACTGCCCCGAAACGCAAGCGATCCGTCACGTTCCCTGATACCCCACCAAAGAGGACGACCAACGCGAATTGTTGTAAGCGTTCTTCGGGTTTGGAGTGCGCAAAAAAATAGATGATCCCAATCAGCATTGCCAGCGCCAGCAGGAGAAGCGGCAAATTCCCACCCTGAAACAGGCTGAAAGCTGCACCGCTGTTCGCGCTGTGGGTGATTTTGAAGACAGGAGCGATAGCGGGGATCGGCGTCCAGCTTTGACCCGGCGCAAGATTCTCTGTGACCAGTGTTTTCGTAACTTGATCCAGCGCCAGAATTGTTCCGGCGATGACGATGAAAGCAATCCAGCGATTACGCAAAATAGATATACATTGAAAGTTTTGCCAGCGTGAGTTTATCGCCACTCATAAACGCTACCGGGAGATAGGGCTTCAAGCGATAGTTGTTGACCCATGTTCCATTGGTACTCATCAGGTCGATGGCGACAATATCTCTATTATAGCGCCGCAATGCCACATGCGCACGGGAAACGCCGCGTTCGATAGCCTCGAAATTCGTCAGGTCGAAGGCTTC
>CAYSOC010000087.1:26932-27223 GCA_964432445.1 uncultured Anaerolineaceae bacterium | reverse complement strand
GTGCTTTTCGGCTTCGCTGCGTTCGATGCGACCCAGAATCAATTCGGTATCCAGCGGGATGACCAACGGCCCATCAAGTTCCGCCATATAGACGGCAATATCGTTGGGCTTGAGTTTGCCGACGTGTTCCCGATGCAGCCGCAATTGTGAAGTGGTCGGACGAACGGTTATTGTTCGTGTGGAGCGTATTTGCGCCCCATTATAAGAAGTTCCGCAGCGCGGGCAAACCTTTGCATCTGCCTCCGCATTGGCATAAAAGCATCGTTCGCAACGATACATGGCAGGTTTCCT
>CAYSOC010000087.1:0-26922 GCA_964432445.1 uncultured Anaerolineaceae bacterium | reverse complement strand
TCCTGAAAACGTAAAGGATTGTTACTGAATTTAACATACTTCACGGAAAGGCAGATAGGCCAAATTGCCTATTACCAACCGATTTCAAATGGGATTGTACCTTAGCATTGTGCAAATTGCTCCTGGCGTGTGATGAATTTGTTAGAGACTGTCTGAAAAGGATTGACCCCTATCCCCTACCCTTTCCCCGCAAGCAGGGAAAGGGAGCAACGCACAACGGTCTGGAAGTCCCTCCTCGCTAGTGGGGAGGGATTTAGGGTGGAGTCTACTGAGGTTTTCAGACAGTCTCATAGAGTTCACATCTCCCGCAACACCGAAGCACCGAAAATCGTATAGGTAGATATGACGATTTGAACAACTATCCAAAGGGGCATTTCCATATGTCTATGCTTGGCAATATCATATGGCTGATTTTCGGCGGGTTTGTCGCCGCGCTCGGCTATATCTTTGGCGGCCTTCTGATGTGTATCACAATCATCGGGATTCCGTTTGGTCTGTCGGCAATCAATCTGGGGGTGGCGGTCTTTGCGCCGTTTGGCAAACGTGTGGTGCAAACATCGTCCAGTACGGGGTTCATCCAGATATTATTCAATGTCATATGGGTGATCTTCTTTGGCTGGGGAATCGCGCTCGGACACCTGATCATTGGGGTGTTGATGTGCATTACCGTCATCGGGATTCCGTTCGGGCAACAGCACCTGAAGCTGATCCCTGTCGCACTGCTGCCCTTCTCCTACAAACTGGAATAGACATTAGTCCTGTCCTCTTGTCATTTACAGTTCGACAGTTAGAGAATTGACCCCACCCTAACTCCCTCCCCGCTGGCGAGGAGGGAGTTCCAAACCCGCACAGAGTAGCTCCCTTTCCCTGCTTGCGGGGAAAGGGCAGGGGATAGGGGTCAATATTTTCAAAAAGCGTCGGATTCTAAATTTCTTGTCAGGAGAGGACAGCGATCAGCCCTCAGCGGAACATCGGAACGTCATTCAACGTCTGGCAGGTGTTCCAGAACTTCCAGATAGGTTGCGCAGGATTGCAACGCTTTTACGACCTGTGGCAGCGGATCAGCCCATATTCCATCGAGGTTCGCTTCTCCCTTTTCCATAATTTTGAAAGCAAGTTGCTCAACAGGCGGGATAAACTGCGCATCGACGCCGGGTTTATTTCCACGCGCATCCATTCGATACCAGCCGAACTCCGGCAGATGTACCGCGTTCAACCCGTGCAGGCAGAACTGCGAACCGCTGTCATCCAGCGCCAGACGCTGGTAACAAAGCCCGGCGGGGATTCCGTTGGCGCGCAATAGTGCCGCCAGCAGATGGCTCTTCGCGTAACAAAACCCCGTTCTGGCCTGCAACACTTCGGAAGCGCTGCATGTCACCGGGTTCATTTTGTAATCGGAGCTATGCCGAACCTCGTCACGCACCCATTCAAAGCAGCGTTTGGCTGTTTCTGCGGCTGACCCGCCCGCCAGTTCTTTCGCCAGCGTCAATACATCCGGGTGATCCCAATCAATGATTTCGGTAGATTTCAGATAGTCGTCCATCGATCTCTTTCCAATCGTTACAGAAATTATAAAATCCTTTGGGTCAAAACCAATTATGATGTCTCCACAATCCTGGCAATTTTCGCTGCCAGTTGACGCATAGCAGTCTTGAGTGCCGACGGCTCATGGATAACGATCTGGCATTCCAGACCGACCAGAAAATGAGCGATCCAATCCAGTTGTTGAAAATAGCCCCGAAAAATTATCCCGTCTGCTGTTTCCTGCAATGTACCAAGCGCCGGAGAAATTATTTTTTGAGCCTCGGCCAGGGTTGTTTTCAAAAGCACCTCAACATGATACGTTCCCGGCGTTGTCGCCAGCGACAGCATGACATGCTGATAAATATCGAAATCTTTTGGCGGTTGGAAGTTTGAATCCAGAAGCTCTACACTCACGACCCTATCCACCCGAAAGGTACGTAATTCCTCACGCAGATGGCAGTAGCCCGCCGTATACCAAAACCCCTGATGATAAAGCAGTCCATAGGAATCGAAGGTTCTTTCGGTGGTTTCCTGTTGCCAGCTTTGATAGACAAGGCGTGTCTGTTGACAATGTTGCGCTGCAACGCTCAATATTCCGAGCAAATCGCTCTGTACGGTGACAGCCGATGTTGGCAATTTCACCACGAGCGAATCCTGAAGGGCGCGGGTTTGCTGCTGCAATATGTCTGGCATAACGCGCGTTAGCTTTGCCAGCGCTCCCTGCGTGATGTGTCCGGTAGAGCCTATCCCGACCTGTTGTGCGATCAACAGCCCTACTGTGAGCGCTACCGCTTCATCGTTCGTGAACATCAGGGGTGGCAGTTTGAAGCCGGGGCGCAGATGATAGGAGCCATAGCGACCACGTTCAGCCTCTACTGGAATGCCCAACTCCTGCAACATGGAGACATAGCGCCGCACTGTCCGCACATCGACTTCCAGGCGCGCGGCGAGTTCCGTACCGCTGATGCTCGGATACGATTGCAGGAGTTCAAGGATAGTGAGCAGACGGGTGGTTGGGTGATACATTAAAATTCCCGATATGAATCAGGATCGATTATGCCCTGTATCTGCTTTATCATACAAGAAAGAAGAGGAGTATATTCGATGCAGGGCAGTGGAATCGCACACTTACCAACCGGAGATTTATATTACGAAGTGCAGGGAACGGGGCATCCCCTTGTGCTTGTCCATTCATTGTTGACCCATAGCGGTCTGTGGGATGATCAGATCAAGGCTTTCGCGCCATTGTTCACCGTCATTCGCTATGATCTCGGCGGGTTTGGAAAATCTCCAATGAGTGCCGCGCCGGATTCGCTGATGTTAAAACAGCTTCTGGATTTTCTGGGAATCACAAAGACGCATATTCTCGGCCTTTCGATGGGCGCAGAAGTTGCGTTGCAATTTACGCTGGATTACCCGGATGCTGTCACCAGCCTCTCGCTCATTTCGTCTGGTCTGGATGGCTTCGACTACCCCGAAGACGCCTCTCAACGCTGGCAAAATTTCATTACCCCTGTGCAGGAACGCGATTTCAGCAAGGCGCGGGAAGTCTTTATGCGACAGGTTGGAGATGGGCCGATTTCGCCCGCCGCACCACAGGTTCGGGAACGTATGCGGCAGTTAATGGATGGCTATACATTCGTGAATTTCTTCCCACCTGAAAATCCATCAGAATCGGAAGCGACTGCTGTAGAAGAAACCCCGCATATTCCTGCTTTGGAGCGCCTGGGAGAAATTCGCGTTCCGACGCTCATTATGGCTGGAAAACGTGATCAGCCCGACGCAATTGCAGTGGCGGAAGTGCTTGCGGAGAAAATCCCGAATTCCCAAAAGGTAGTCGTGCCGAACGCAGCACACATCATCAATCTGGAAGAACCCGATTTATTCAACCAAACTGTTCTGGATTTTCTGGCGCACACTGGTAATGCCTGATTAAACCACAAAACAGGCTGTTCAAACGAGCGACTCTTTACGTTCGCGCTGGCTGTAAATAATCTGTCGCGCTTCTTCCAGCGAACGGGCTGGCTTGAGCCTCGCGCCAATGCCACCACGTCCATAGAGCCGGACGAATAAATCCAGCATCCGTATCATAAACTCATTTCGGATGATAAGCACCGCGAGGCCAAATGAAACTGAGCGATCTTCCCGATTCAACGATCTGCGGAAATTGGAAAGCGCTTGCTCCGGGAGCAGACTGCCCTCGGAGAAATCTGCAATCACGTTCACAGTCTGCCTGTCTTTCCCCACAAGGTTGACTGCTTCAATGACCGCTTCTTCATATTCAGCCCACGACCAGCGCCCTTCATAGGTGTAAAGTAGCGTTGTTCTCTCTGCATCGTCCCATTGTACTGTGACGCTCACCGTATCCTCTTTACCAGTTAGTTGGGCATGTCATTTCAAAATACAATCAGGATCGGTACGAGTCAATATATTGAGTGATGTTTGTGATCGACTGCGTACCGTTCTGCCCAATATATACGACGGAAACCGGGTTTTGGATGGTGGCGTTTTTCCGGGTCAGTTTTTTGCCTGTGCGACCTCGCCAATTTCCTGGCCATAGCGCCGCACCAGTTCCCGATGCAGCACCTTCCCGACAAAGGTACGCGGAAATTCATCTACAAAAATGACGCGCTGCGGGACGAGTTCGGCGGGCAGACGCCGCTTGCAGAACTCAACAATCGCGTTCGGTTCCACGCCATTCGCCTTCACAAAGGCTATCGGCTTGCGATCATAGGCAAGCACAACCGCCTCCTGAATCTTCGGGATTTCGTAGATCACTTCTTCCACATCGCGCGGGAAAGCCGGATAGTCATGTGGCAATGGATGTTCGGGATACCACATATCTTTCTTGCGGCTGATGATCTGGAAATAGCCATCTTCGTCCATGCGGGCAACGTCGCCCGTCAGGAGCCAGCCATCAGCGCGCAACACCTGATCCGTCTCTGCGCCGCGTCCCCAGTAGCCAAGCATGATCTGCGGGCCACGTACCGCCAGTTCGCCAATTTCATTGACACCCATCGTCGCCTGGCTATCTTTCAGGCTGACGATCATCGCCTCTGTGCCGGGGAGCGGAATGCCGATGCTGCCGATCTTGCGCAAACCGCGTAACGGATTCGCATGTGTGACCGGCCCCGCTTCAGTCAGGCCATAGCCTTCTACGACCTTGCCGCGCGTGAGTTTCTCGAATGCTTCCTGCACCTCTACCGGGAGTGGCGCAGCGCCGGAAATACATGCCTTGATGGTGCTGATCCTGTATTTGCGCACGCCGGGAAACTGGTTGATCGCCATATACATCGAAGGGACACCGGGGAATAGCGTTGGTTTGTGGTGCAGAATAGTTTTCAGCACCTGTTCAGTATCAAAAGTTGGCAGGATGATCATCGCCGCGCCAAGCGCAATCGCCACGTTCATCGCAGTGGTTGCACCATAGGAATGGCTGAACGGCACAACGCACAGGATTTGTTCGTGACCTTCCTGTAACCCGGTCACCCAATGCCGCGTCTGGAGCGCATTCGCCAGCAGCGCCCGGTGACTGAGCATCACCGCTTTGGGCTTGTCCGTTGTCCCGCCCGTGTATTGCAATACTGCCACTTCATCCGGCGATACGTCGAAGCGTGGGGGCGTGTTCGGGAATTTTGGACATAGCTTTGACCAGAGATATTCGCTTTTTTCGAGTTCATTCAGACGATGCCCGTCTTTTTGCTCTTTTTGCCAGGTGAATTGATGCCACGCCAGCACGCCCATGTAATCCTTGATGTTGGCATAAATCACGGCGCGCAACGGTGGACGCGCAAGGTGTTCGCGCACCATCGGCGCAAATTTCGTCAGCGTGATCAGGATTTCCGCGCCGCTGTCTTCAATTTGCCGCCGGAGTTCCTCGTGATCATTGGTGGCGCTGGTGGAAATGACGACTGCGCCCGCCTTCAGGATAGCATAGTACGCCATCACGAATTGCGGGCAGTTGGGCAGGATGATCATCACGCGCGTTCCCTTTTCGACACCCGTCGAACGGAGCGCGTTTGCCAGTCGATTCGCTTCTCCTTCAAGTTGCGAATAGTTGATCGTTTTGCCATAGAACTTGATGGCGGGGCGGTTGCTGTGTCGGCGCGCGGCACTGCGCAGCAGCCGGAACAGTGGTCGGCGTGGAAAGCCGAGGGTATGGGGGACGCCGCTCTCATAGTGATCCAGCCAGGGACGCTGTTGCGCCAGCGGGCGATCTGTGCGCCGTTCGCGCCACGACGATCCCCCTTCTGCCGATATAAAGCGCTCGATAGAGCGTTGTACCGCGTCGGCACGTTCCAGCATGACCATATGCGCCGAAACGCCGACATTCACCTCTTCCGCGTTGGGGATGCTGCGCGCCACATCCTCAAACATCCCGCTTGGGTAGACACTATCGCGTTCGCCGCGAATGACCAGCACCGGCATTCGCAAATCCCGGAACATCGACCAGCCATTCCAGACCGCCATTGTGTGAAAATAGGTCGCTTTCAAGACGTGCGGTGCGGCGCGATAGGTATTCTTCACCAGTGGATAAATCGCGCGCAAAATCGGCAGCGGCAACCCCAGCATAAACTCGGCTGGTTTGAGCAAGACGTATTCGCCACTTGCCGCGATCAGGATCAGCCGTGACACATCATCCGGGCGACGATGTGCAAATGTCGTCACGATTGCGCCGCCGAAGGAATGCCCGATCAGGATAAACGGACAGCGCACCGCCATCACTTCGATCAGCCGATCCAGATCGCTCTGATACTCTTCCATTGTGTACTGTGTGTGCGGTTTGTCGCTGTGACCATGCCCACGCATGTCAAAGGCGATCACCCGGTACATATCGGAAAAAGCCTTGAGTTGGTTTTTCCATTGAATGCCCTGCCCGCCGAACCCGTGTACCATGATGATTGTGCCGATAGGCTGTTCCGGGGCAACTTCGATCACGCTCAGACGGATCAATGGGTTATCCGAAATCGTGATCTCTTCGCGGTAAAGTTCTAAATCAACTTCCATAAGGGTAAATCCAGCTTTTGAAAAAATTATTATCGGCTCGGTTGCCCATAGTAAATTCAGGGGAACATGGTTTCATTTCCCATGATTCATTTTCATAATGTAAGAATTTACTAACAACCCAAACAATTTCCAGACAAATTCACTATAATTGGAAGAGTGTGAACGTTGCCACTGGATGCACGTTTGCCGGGTGGACTCGTTCACCGACTATTGTAAGGCATAACTCATGTTCGAGCTACCACATTCCACCATAAGCGATATTGCCATCCTCGCGCACACCTCCAAAGAACACGTTGCGCGCGTTATGCTGGGCAAATCCGGCGTCCCTGTCGAAACCCAAAAACGGATCATGCAGACGATCAAACTTCTGAGCAAGCCAGACGGCAAACGCCTGGAAGATGTTTTTGGCGTCGTTTTGAATGACCACCTCGCGCCCGATGATTATTTCAGCTATGTAACGTTCGGCATCGCTGAACGCGCGGAAGCGCATGGCTTGCATATGATGCTGCACATCCAGTCGCAGGAATTTGAATCCAATTATTTTGACTTGCTGCGTCGGAACAAACTGGCAAATGCGTTTATCATCGTCGCGCCCTATGGCTACAAAGCGATGACACAATATTGTCAGACGCATAGCATCCCGGCAGTATTGATCGACTGTCACACGGGACAGGAAACCCAGAAAACCGCCGTGATCCAGTCTGATAACTATAGTGGTGCGCGTGCCGCTGTCGAACATTTGCTATCGCTTGGACACAAGCGGATCGGGCATATCAGCGGACAGTTGTATGTGCGCAGTGCGGCCGAACGCGCACGCGGCTATCAGGATACGCTGGCAGAGGCGAACATTCCTTTTGATCGGGCGCTGATGCTCGAAGGAAATTTCACGCGCGATCTGGGGCGCATTCAAGCGCGGGCGTTGCTTAACCTGCCGAAGCCGCCTACCGCCATTTTTGCCGCCAGCGATTTATCAGCACTGGGCGCGATGGATGCCGCCAAAGAGATTGGCCTTGTGGTCGGTAGAGATTTATCGGTGGTTGGTTTCGATGACATCGGAGTCTGCCTGAAAACATCGCCAACGCTGACCACTATCCGGCAACAAATGGTCGAAATGGGTCATTATGCCGGGGATACCATCGCACGGATGATGCGTGGTGAAAAGAATATTGATGGGTCACGCTTCTTCCCGACAGAACTGGTTGTACGTGAATCGACGGGCCAAGCAAAGAGATAATTAAATCAGGCTACTTTGAATATTCAAACGACAGAGGAGAAGGTCAAGGCGTTGAGGACGGGTTGAATGAGCCATTTAGAGCCTGTCATGCACTCTGGATTTTTGGATCAAAGATGGGTCAAAATGTGCCAATTGGTTGTATTTGCACCGCTGAAAATTAGGAAAATTACCATTTTTGGCAACAAGATGAGCTACACTGAACCATCATAAGCCAAGTTTTGAAAGTTCATGACAGGCTCTAGGAAATAGGTAACATCGCATAAAGCATTTGACCTTTACAGACCCCTAAACATCCATTAAAATATAATGAAACCCACTTCCAATGGAGTAGCATGTCAAACCTCACGATCACATCGCACATTAAAAAGAAGATTCAGGAGCTAAAAGAGCCAGAAAGTCTGTTTACGAGATTCATAATAGATAAAATGGCTTCACATGGTGTCGTGGTGTCTGATGAAGGACAAAACGAACTTAAACGGATTTTCATTTCGCAAATTCAAGCGAATAATGCCGAAATTGTTATTCCAAGCGAATGGATAGCAACTCATATTCCCACTGAACAATCTGGATTATTTGAAAATATTCTATTCCATGAAATTGATGAAAATGAGACTAATCAGTATAAATCTGATCAATTGGAAAAACTTGATGCTTTAGAGCTTTCATTAGAAGATGAAGCAGTCGAATCTTTGTCAAATTCTATGTATCAAATATGGGATAAGCAAAAGGTCGAGATTATTGCAAAGGAAAAACTTGCCCAAGCGGAATTTACGAAATATTTAAATCAGGTATGGGGAGAAGCACTTGATAAACTCCAGACCCTTATTTGCTTCTGTTTAGAAAAAGTAGTCGAGTTTAGAGATAGTTATGCAACTCAACCCACTAAAGTCAAAGATTGGGTTTTTGATGCGCTCACCTATATATATGCACGGGGCAGCCTAACCTCAAAAGCAATTTTGATTTTGTTAAAAGAAGGATACGCAGATGATGCCTATGCACGTTGGCGAACACTGCACGAAATAACTGTGATCGCGGTTTTCATTGAGCAAAAAGGAAATTTTTTCGCGGAGGCTTACCTGTTACACGGAGTTATCAAGGAACAACACATACTCAAAGAACACAAAAATGGATTGGAAAACTTCGGATATATTATGCCAGATAGTAAATATGCGGACGCGATAGATAAGGAAGTTGAAAAGTTGAAAAGAAGATATCCGAACCGATATATGGATCAGTATGGTTGGGCTACCACAGCATTTCCGCCTAGATCATCAGGCAAGTATGAGATGGTGACATTTAAACAGATTGAAGAGGAAGTCGATTTTGATGTATTCCGGCCATTTTACGAATTTGCCAATAATAATATTCACGGGGGCTCATATGCCTTGGATTTTCAGTTTGGGCTACCATCAAGTCTAAATCTTGGAAAAAAGGAAAAAATTTTCCTCGCTGGGGCTAGTTCTTTTGGCATTGAAGAGGTGGGACAAAAGACAGTTATGTCGTTAGTGAATCTAACTACGACTGTTTTAATGGGTAATTATCTAAAAAATACAAGTGATCGCAATATTGAATATAGAGCATTGGTAAAAACTATCTATAAATTTGCGGACGAAACGTTTGATGCCTTTGATAAAGCATACAATACGCTAAATCAAAAGCCAAATTTAACAGGTAAACCCAAGCGAAACTGACAGAATTTTAGCTATCCAATTCGTCATTTCCCTTCGATAAACGGGCTTCTGTACTGAGCCAGCCCAAAACCGGGCTGGCTCAGGGGTAGTCGCGCGGAACGGAATGGCACTGACGACAACGCGCCTCGTAACTCTCCGACGCACCAACCATGATGATCGGGTCGTCATAACGCGCGGGCTTGCCATCGACAAGGCGCTGTGTCCGGCTGGCGAGTTCGCCACAGACCACGCATATCGCGTGCAGCTTCGTCACTTCTTCAGCGTGACACATCAACGCGGGCATCGGACCAAACGGTTCGCCGCGAAAATCCAGATCGAGTCCGGCAAGGATAACACGCAGGTCTTTATCTGCTAGTTGTTCCACAATGGGGATCAGTTCTGTGTCGAAAAACTGGGCTTCGTCAATGGCGACGACAGTGGTATCCGCTTCAAGGTTGGTCAGAATATCGCTGGCACAGGTAACGCTGATAGCGTCGTCGCTGTGGCCGCTGTGGGAATTGACACGCCCTTCGACGTAGCGGTTATCAATCGCGGGTTTGAAGACCTGAACTGGCTGGCGGGCGATGCGTGCGCGTTTCACCCGCCGGATCAATTCCTCGGTCTTCCCGCTGAACATGCTGCCACAGATCAGTTCAATCCGTCCGGCAAAGTGTTTCATGCGGGGAGAACCAGCCTAGTTCGACTGCGGGAGCGTATAGCCGCGTGCGCGCAGACGCTTCTTGGCGTCGGTCAGCACCTTGCGCCCGATGCCGCGAATGTTGAGGATCGCGTCGTCGCCGCCTTCTTCCAGCTTCCTGATGAAGTCGCTGGCGTTCTTGATACCGTTGCTGGTGAGCAGTTCGGTGTATTGCTTGCCCAAGTCGAGCGCTTCGATAGCGACATCGCTCTGTTCCTTTGCCTTCGCATCGGCTTCGGTCTGGCGATCACCATGCGCCTGCAAGCGCTTCATGAAGCGATCAACCTGTCCTTCGGTGTCAACGATGCGCTGTTCGCCCGTATAGAACGGGTGGCAGTTGGAGCAAATATCGACGCGCAGTTCGGGGCGGGTGGAGCCGATTGACCATTCTGTGCCACAGGCAAGACAGACAATCTTGGCTTCCGGGAACCATTTCGGGTGAATCTTTTCACGCATTGGGGAATTTCCTTTTTCGCCCTGCGGATCGCGGCGGATTGGCGCAAGGTCTTTGATAGACTATATAGAGCGTAAAATCGCCCTGTTTCTTACAGAATTTCGAGATAAATGAACCTCGTTCCTGTGCATTGTTCTGTGATCCTGCCTGAAAACCGGGGCCAGACTCAAAAAGATTGTTTCTATCTTTGAGTTTAGCCCGGTGCCTTAGCGCCGGGTCTGGAATAACACGATGGAACGGGGCGAGGCAGGTTTCTAGTTGGCTGCTTCGGTTGCCTTGCGCTCTGCGACGACGCTGATCTGGCGAATGCCACCGCGTACCCAGTCGAAGGAGACATAGCCGGGAACAGTCGCAAAAATCGTGTGATCCTTGCCCATATCCGTGCCGGGACCGGGATAGAACCGCGTGCCACGCTGACGCACGATGATATGACCGGGAATCACGAATTCATCCCCGAAGCGCTTCACGCCGAGGCGCTGCGAATTTGAGTCACGTCCGTTGCGGCTGGAGCCGCCACCTTTTTTGTGAGCCATTTCTATAGTTCCTTAAAACCTAACCGCTGACCGATTCGATACGGAGGCGGGTATACGTCTGGCGGTGACCCCACTGGCGACGATAGCGGAGGCCAGGGTGATACTTCCAACCGTGAATCTTCTTGGCGCGATAGTTGCCCAGAACAGTCGCCTTGACGACTGCGCCCGACACCATCGGGCGGCCAATCACAGGCTCGCCCTCATCCGGGACGACCAGCAAGACCTGATCCAACTCGATCACGCTGCCCGCTTCTGCGTCCAGCTTTTCCACATCAATGATAGTTCCGGGGATAGCTTTGTGCTGACGACCACCCTGGATAAGAACAACGGCGTACATCAATAACCTTTCCAATTCTCGCTTTTCGCCACCGGGACAAGCCGTTTGCAGGCGGTACGGGCGGGGAAAATTGGTGAACAGACAAAATTGATTTTGCTCGAAATCGAGGCAAAAGCGCGAATATTATACAAGTATAGACAGGGGGCGTCAACGCTGGAATTTTGCGCCACCATAAGGCCTCAAGGCAAGCATTTGACAATCAGGCAGGAGTATAATCTTCGCGCAGTAACGTAGCGCTTTTTATAGAAATAAATATCGGGTGGGGTTTTTGTATGGTTGTGACAGTTCAATGCCGCGCGGCCACCACTTTGATCAAGCATGATCCATAAATGGCATGTTGCGCTAATAATATGGCGTGCTGTGCTAATCATCAAAAGTGCATTATCTTCTATACTAACTTCGTAAACGAGAATCACTTTTTCGAACCTATTGACTAAGGGTAGCTTATGGATCAGGTTAGAATTCCGCATTATTTCCCTTCACGATTGGAAGCGCTTGGGCTGTCGCCGCTGGTGGTATTGCAACAGGCGTGCGTGCCAGTGACGCTACTCCAGCAGGAACGCTTTATTGTCAGTCTGAACCAATGGTTTACACTGTGGCACGTTCTGGAAACCCTTAACCAGGACCCCGCTTTAGGACTAAAACTGGGAAGTGATACACGCATTGAACAATATAGCCCAGTGGGTATCGCTGCGCTTTCCACTCGTTCATTTTATGAGGCGTTGATCAAGCTCTCTCGTTACAAGCGGTTGTTTTGTTCTGAAGAGATGAACGTCGTTGAAGAAGACGGACAGTGGCATATCGAAGCTGTTTGGAACAAGTTGCAACAACCAGCCCCGCGCTTGTTAATTGATTCAATTTTTGCGTCGCTGATGTTAATGGCCCAACGCGGGAGCAGACAAGCCCTGTATCCAGAGCGTGTTACTTTCGCGCGCGAACCGCTTCACAGTGATGTGTACGAATCTTTTTTCCATTGCCCGATAGAGTTCAACGCAGAACACAATGCGCTGATCTATAACCACCAGGCTATTCAGACTCCATTTCATACTGCTAACCCGGATTTGCTGGCAATCCTTGTTCCCCAACTGGAAAAAACGCTGCGAGAGGACGCGGAAAAGCAGACATTTAGCGATCAGGTAAGGGCGTTACTGCGAAACAGGCTGCCAAACAAGCAACCCACGATAGAGGATATTGCACGCGATTTCAACATGAGTGCGCGCACCTTTCAACGGCAGCTTACCAGCGACGGTACTAGTTTTCAGAAACTGCTTGAAGCAGCACGGCGCGAAATGGCACGGCACTACCTGAGTGCTTCAGCGCTGGATTTGAACGAAATCGCGTTCCTGCTCGGCTATGAAGAGACAAGTTCATTTCACCGTGCCTTCCATAGCTGGGAAGGTGTCTCGCCCGGTCAGTGGCGTATCGCACGTCAATAGTCGCTAACGTCGGCCAATCTGTGAAAATTTGCCTTACTTCGCTGAGAGAAGTCACCATCAGGCCATTGATTTCAGAGTTTGGCAAGGTCAAAAACGCTACCAATGAAAAAGCGCGGCGGTTGCCGGGGTGGACTCCTCAATTCAATGAAGACGCGCTCCTTGCTACTGCCGAAAGTCTGATACGGCACGGCCTAATTCAAAGCGCCAAAGTTGCGGTTGAGTCATGATGTAGCGTCGTTGACAGGTAAACATCATCATACGATGTATCCATTCTGCCGTGCCGTCCCTCCCGAATCGCAGATTGTGCCAATTTTGCAAATAAATGGCGTATTTTGCTAAAAATTTGGCGCATCATGCCAATATTCCCTGGCACAACCTCCTTATACTGTTTTGTGACCGATGAATGCTGGTAATGCCCTCTCGCGCCACAGTCGTTTGTTTCCGTTGATTTGTATCACCTTTTGAGGTGACCAGATCACACAGATTCACCAGGATTCAGTCTGATCTCAATCAATCTGTCCGGTTCCAAACGTTAAGGAGCGATAGGTATGTCCAAACGTCATTTTGCCAGGAAACTGGTTATTTTTACGCTGATCATGATGCTTATCACTATTGCGGCCGGCGCAAATACGGCCAATGCACAGAGTGGCACGCGGGGGAAAACAGACACGCCGAACAGTAATTTTACCCAGGACGGGACGACCTTACACGCGGTAGCTTATCAGCAAGGGCAAAAAGCGTCATCCGCCATAAAAATTCGCCCAGCCGCTACCGAGGTGCTGGCATTCGATTCGTTTACCAATGCTACCTATTCAACGACATCGGGTTCGCCACGCACTTTTATGGGATATGCGTTTAACACTACCGATCCTGGTATTGCCCTGCAAATCACAAAAGTTGTTTTCTTTATAGGCTTTAGAGGCACGGTAGCCACTACCTACAACAAATTGCATGTTACCTTCACGTTGTGGAACGACTATAACGGCGAGTCTGACCCAGTGTTCTCCAATGGACGCCTGACTTATGGTGGTGATTTCAATGGGCCAATCACATTTCAGCCAAACACATTCAAGCAGGCTAACATGCCCATATCTTTTCCAGTAGATATGACCAATTTGATTACTAATGGTATTACCATAACCATTCAAGCAGATACCGGTTCGGGGTTGGTTACAACGGAGGAGCTGACTAGTGTGATACGCTCCAGTGACACCAACCCTATCGCGGTTGGCAGCAGCCCAATCCCCGGCAACAGGTATGGCTATCGTAATGCGTCCGGGCTAACAAATTTCAATTTCAATTCTACTGATCTAACCGGTTTTGATGGCCTATCCAATCAAGCATTGGCCTTCCAACTTTATGCCCTTGGACCGGATACCTCAACGGCTACTCCCACGCCGTCCTGGACACCAACCTGGACACCAACCTGGACGCCAACCTCTACACCGACCAATGTGCCAAATCGTCCAGATACGATTGGTGTCTATAATGCTGGTGTGTTCTATCTACGTAACACCAATAACACTGGAGCGGCAGGTATTACAGTATCTTTCGGTGGCGATCCGTCCGATCTCCCCGTCGTGGGTGACTGGAATGGCGATGGTGTGGATACCATTGGTATCTATCGCGGTTCGACAGGCGTCTTTTATCTGAGCAACTCCAACACCTCGCCAGCCGTCAATTACAACATTGTGTTCGGTAATCCCGGCGATACACCGTTCGCAGGCAAGTGGACTGACACCGGGACCTACGATGGCGTCGGCGTCTACCGTAACAGCAACGGTATCCTGTATCAGAAGATGCAACTGACGACTGGCTTCAGCGACTTCTTTGCTATCTTCGGCAATCCGGGCGATATTGGCTTTGCAGGCGATTGGGATGGTGACGGAGCCGACAGTATTGGTGTCTACCGCAGCAGTAATACTACCTGGTTCCTGACCGACAACGGCTCACCCAACGGCATCACTTTCAGCGATTACAACTTCGTACTGAATACTTCCGGCGCAACACCATTTGCAGGTGACTGGGATGCCGATGGCGACAGCACTCCGGGCTGGCTGACTTCTGGTGGCGTGTTCTCGCTCCATCCGAACAACAGCATCGTTGGGCCGGATAATGTATTTGCTTTCGGCCCTGCCAATAGCAAGCCAATCGCGGGCAAGTGGAATGCAGGTTCCAATCCTTCGCTGGTGAACATTATAGTTGGTTCGAGTTCGCGCACAAACCCCGATCAAAACGGCAGCGGCGACTAATCTGTTGCTCTGAATTCTGTAGCCAGCCCCGTTGGGTCCTGGATGAAATCTCAACAGGGATGGTTCAATCTGCTCCAAACTATCTGTTCGGTTTTAAGTGCTAAGGGATGATAATGTCCAAACGTCATTTTGCGAGGAGCCTCCGCGCCTTCGTATTGGTTTCAATCTTGCTCCTTATCGCCACTGGTGCGAGTTCTGTCCGTGCGCAGGGTGGAGCAACAACAGGCACTCTTGTACCACCAGTCGGTAATTTCCCCCAAGTGGCTTCGTTGAAAGCAATCGCCACCCAAAACGGGAAAAAAGCCCCTGAGTCGATCACTCGGCCAGCAGCGAGCGAACTATTGGTATTCGATTCGTATACAAACGCTTCAAATCTTTCAGCTTATGCAGTGACCCCACGAACGTTCATGGGCTACCCGTTCAACGCCATCGATCCCGGTCAACCTTTGCAAGTCACAAAAATCACTGTCTATCTGGCCTATCTCGGAACTGTCGCCAAAACCTATAATGCGCTACGGATTAACTTGCAGCTTTGGAACGACTGGTCGAGTGCAAGCAACCCCGTTTTTTCCAACGCTGCCAGCGGCGGGCCGTTCTCTGCGGATACCGAATCAGTTACGTTCAATCCAAACACGTCGGCATCCGTCGATGTTACGCTGTCCTCGCCTGTAGCATTGAATGATTTGACCAACGGGTTCGCGGTCAATATTCAAGGCAATTCCGGCTCCGGGTTTGTCACCACCGACGATCTGACTTCGTTGCTGCGTTTTGGCACAAATCCAATTGCCGTTGGCAGCAGCCCTCTGACTGGATTAGGCTATCGCAACACCGCAGGCCAAACCACTTTTAACTTTCAACCGGGCGATACTCTCACCTTTGGCCAGAGTAATGAAGGGTTGGCAGTCAAAATCTATGCGACTACACCGAGCTTTCTGGTACAGGATGGCGGTTTTGAAGCTGGCACTGTTCCAACATACTGGACACAGGCATCGACCACGCATGGCACACCGATCTGTGGGCCGGGATGTGGTGGTGTCGGCCCGCATAACGGCTCCTGGTGGACATGGCTTGGCGGTGCGGGCAGCAATGAGGAATACTCCTCGATACAACAAAGCGGCATCATTACGACAGGCCCGAAGGCGCTGAGATTCTATGTCTGGTGGTCATCGTCTGTCGCTGCTCCGTCTGATCCGACAGCAACCTTTGACGTAAAGATGGACGGCAATACCCTCTTCTCGTTAACTCCATCGACAGCCAGCGCCTATAGCACCGCCTATACGCTGGTGTCGCTGGATATTTCTGCCTATGCCGATGGCAACAACCATACCCTGCGCTTCCAATCGCACAATGCACTGGTATTCGGCGGGCCGGGTGGTGGAACCAACATCAATGTAGATGACATCAGTATCGTCGCCACTGGCCCCACCAGCACGCCATCCAAAACGCCGACGCGCACAGCAACCAGTACCACGACACGGACGCCGACCAACACCGCCACGCACACCCTGACCAGAACACCAACTCGCACGTCAACCAAAACTCCGACCCGGACACTCACCAGCACTGCAACCAAGACAGCAACTCCGACAGCAACAGCCACAAATACGGTTGTACCACTACGGCCTGATACGATTGGTGTGTACAAGGCTGGTGTCTTCTACCTGCGTAATACAAACAACGCAGGCGGTGCAGACCTCACCGTGACATTCGGCGGCGATGCGTCTGATCTTCCAGCGGCAGGCGACTGGAATGGCGATGGTGTGGATACAATCGGCGTCTATCGCAGCGACACCGGGTTCTATTACCTGAGCGACTCGAACACTGCGCCAGCGGTCAACTACACGGTGTTGTTCGGCAATCCGGGCGATGCGCCATTCGCAGGGAAGTGGACGAACGACATGACCCACGATGGTCTGGGTGTCTATCGCAATAGCAACGGTATCCTTTACCAGAAGAAACAACTCGCTACTGGTGTCGATGATTTCTTCGCCATCTTCGGCAATCCGGGTGATGCCGCTGTTGCGGGCGATTGGGACAGTAACGGTTTCGACAGCATCGGTATCTATCGCAGCAGCAACGCAACCTGGTTCCTGACCAATAACAGTTCACCCGGCGGCATCACTTTCAGCGATTACAACTTCGTGCTGGATACATCCGGTGCGTCAACAGTGGCAGGCGATTGGGACGGCGATGGCGACAGCACACCGGGCTGGTTAACTTCTGGCGGCGTATTCATGCTCCACCCAAACAACAGCATTGTTGGGCCAGATGTTGTCTTCGCCTTTGGCCCCGTCAACAGCAAACCTGTCGCAGGCAAGTGGATTGCAAGTTCCAGACCGCCTGTGGCGAACGTCGTCAACCCGAACGCGGGCATACAAACGGGCAATAATGAAGGTGGAAACGGCGCTGACTAGGCACTTTCGATTTCTCGACCAGGTTTACAAATGTGGTTCATCCCCGAAGATTGAAAGGGGTGAAAAATATGCCACCGGGTTGAACGTGAGTTGAACTTACACCGCTTGCCCGATCATTGACTGGACAACGGGTGAAAAATATGCCACCGGGTTGAACGTGAGTTGAACAGCAACGCCGAGGTATGGTGATCAGTTTGAGAAATTTCAAATTGATCACTGTTTTATGAGCATTTAGGGAGTGATTCACTCCTCAGCTAAATCATGGGCAAATTTACCAGGGTTTTTGGGATTACGAATGTTCTACTACTGCTACCCACATTCCTGATAGCCCAACCATCCTTGCATCCTGTCTCTAAACGGCATGTTTAACCATTGCCATATTTCTGTTTAGGAACATGCCCAATTAAGGGGGCTGGAGTATAATCCCTGGGACGGCAGCGGAGATATTGACAGTGGGCGTCGTGGCCGCCAGGTATTTCCAGAACCATGATGAACGGGCGTTGTGTATCCTGACGCGCCTGGGGTATGTGAATGGGTTGAGTGTGTCGCGGTTCAATCGACGACTGCACGCCCTGCGAGAGTGGTTGTAGGGTCTTGTAAAGTTGCTGGCAGAAATCTATGCGATAGGGGAAGTCTTCGTCATAGATAGTATGCCGTTGCCGGTGTGCCGACGCGCACGCGCCACTCGGTGTAAAAAAGTACATGGGAAAGCGTTCTTTGGCTATTGTGCCGCAAAGAAGGAAAAGTTCTTTGGTTGGCGGTTGCACTTGATTTGTACCCCGGATGGGATTCCCGTCAGTTTTGACCTGTTGCCTGCGGCTGAACAGGATTTGACCCCTATCCATGAATTGACCGTCGTTTTGCCGGAAGGGGCCACGGTCTTTGCTGACAAAGGTTATGTGTCTGACCCTGATGCCGCCACGATGTTCGCGGCAACTGGTGTTCGCCTGGTCGCCACCCGTCGCCGTAACATCACCCCCAATATGTGGGCAGACGAGTATGACCTGCGTTTGTATCGTAAACGTATTGAAACGCTCTACGGCCAAATGGAGGCGATGGGTATCCAACACCTTCATGCCCGTACTAATCATTGGTTTGACCTGAAAATCTGGGCCACCTTACTCGCATTCGCCTTTACCAATATCATTTCAGACTAGCAATCATGGTAGTAATAGAAACGCGCAGGCAACGCCGTGTCCACCAACGCCTGGAGTTGGTCAGTAGTGCGTTCCGGGTGAAGTGACCAGGCGACAATACAACTGGTGCGGCGTTCGACCAGGGTCACGAGGAAGGCTTGATGCTTTTTTGTGTCCGACAAAAGTGAACAATTCATCCATCTCGATAACATCTGCCTTGTGTGGCTGTGGGGCATCTGGCAGTTTGGCAACTTCTGCCTGAAACCAGTTGATGACTGTTTGGTGATTGACGCCCGGCAACCGTTCCGTGCGTCGAAAGTTCAGCCTATCGGCTATCATCCACAGTGCTTGTTGGCGAGTCGACTCCTTATAAGCGTGTGCTTTAGGAGCCGGTACATATATTTTCTGGCAACCCTTGCACCGAAAGCGTTGGCTACCTGCGCCGGTGCGTCCGTTTCGGATTTGACCTGATTCTGCCTGACATCGTGGACATTTCATCTGCCTATTTTATCTTATCTCCTTGACCTGGACACTCCCCATGAAGATAGCTCTTGCGAATCGAATTATTGTTATATATACTACCTCTGCATAGTGGAATGTAAAATGTTACACTCTTGCTTGAACGATTAATTAATTAAAATACATTAGCAAGTAGCGAATCGCGTTTCGACCAAACACTCATGGTAAGCGCAATTTCGCAATCAGCTATTGTGTGATAGGTGAAGTTTAGAATACTTTAGGAGTACAAGATGATTTCTCGGAGACATTTTACGTTAACCTGTTTTTTACTCATTTGCTCACTGGTTCTCGGCGCAACTGGCTCCATAATGCCAGCCTCGGCGCAAACCAAACCGGAGTTGCAAATCATCTGGTTTGCGTGGCCTCCATGCGATGCCCTTCAAACACTGGTCAATAAGTATCCAGACGCTACGGTCAACGTCAAATGTGTTCCGATAGGCCAATGGCATGACACCATCTTCACCGACTTTGTGGCGAAGGGCGGCGCAGATTTGCCAATTCTTGACAGCCAGTATATTGGAGAGGCGGTCAAGGGTAGCCATTTGGTCGAATTGACCGACTGGATGAAGACGAATGTCGATGTTAACCAGTACGTTCCGGCTGCGCTGTCGGCTTACGGAGAATATCCGCCTAATAGCAAGCGCTATTATGGGCTTCCCGCGATGGCAGATGTGATGGTTCAGGTCTATCGTAAGGATGTTTTCGAGAAAGCAGGTTTTAAGCCAGCAACCACCTGGACTGAACTGCTGAAGCAAATGCAGAAGATTAAGGCTGACAAGTTGGCTCCATCCGGGTTCGCGTGGTTCTGGTGCGGCGCGGCAGCTTGTTATGACAACGTGCAAACGGCCTGGAACCAGATTGCATGGTCGTTTGGTGGCGAACTGTGGGACCCGGCAACCTTCAAGATCAAGGGCGTTTTCGACAGCCCCGAAAACCAGAAAGCGCTGGAATATGCAGCGGAACTGTATAAGACCAGCCCTGAAGGTTCAGGTAACTTTGGCTTCGGCGAAGCCGTCGATGCAGTTTGTACCGGGAAGGCCGCAGAAACGATTATCTGGGTTGGGTTTGGGCCGAGCTTCACGGATAAGAAAGGCTGTCCGCAATCTGATAATCTTGCCTTTGCAGTCGCGCCCGGAGAAGCCAGGCATGTCTTGTCGCTCGGTGGCATGGGTGTCCACGTCAGCGCCTATACGAAAAATAAGGATGCAGCGCTGGCTTTCCTGAAATGGTTTGAGTCGAAAGACACACAGCTTGAATGGGTCAAAATCGGTGGCTACAGCGCACGTACCGACGTTCTGGATAGCGACACCTTCAAGAAAGCCGCGACCTACAATTCGGTATTCGCCGAATCGTACAAACTGGTCAAGGATTTCTGGAACTTGCCAGAGTACAATGATTTGCTGGTAGTTCAAGGGGAACAACTTAACCTGGCGATCACGGGACAGGTTGATCCCAAGAAAGCACTGGCAACCATCGCCGAGAAACAGCAGGCGATTCTCGACAAGGCCTATCCGAATGGCCCTGCCGGAGTCAACGCAGTAACTGGCGGCGCAGCGACGAAAGCCCCGTAGTATCGGCTCTCGCTTCATTGGTACTTTTCGGGATGAACAGCCTGTTCATCCCGACATTGACAATTCAGGTGATTGAGGTGCATATTGGAAAATCAGCAAGTGAGTACCAACCAGCCAGTTGAAATGCCGACCTATGGCAGACGGCGTTTTCACTGGCTGACGGATCGGTTGCTCATCAATATATTTCTTTGGCCCACTTTGTTATTGCTGATTTTTATTACCGTGTTTCCTCTGGTGTGGTCGCTATATTTGAGTTTCACCAGCTATTCGCCCAAGCGTGACGCACAATGGACAACTGCACCCTGGGTGGGTTTACAAAACTATGCTGAATTATTGGCGGACAACCAGATATGGGCGCGTTTTACCACATCCGCCGCCGTTGTCGTGCCGACGGTATTGTTTGAATTTATTCTCGGATTTGGCATTGCTATGTTATTCAGCCGCCAATTCAAAGGGCGCAGCTTTATTACCACAGCGATTCTCATTCCAATGATGCTATCGACGGTGGTGGTTGGCTTGTTCTGGCGGTTTATGTTGCAGGCAGATATTGGGATTATCAATTATTTTATCCGCGATATATTTGGCTTTTCCCCGGTCTACTGGCTCACGGACACGAGGGCGGCGCTGGCATCATTGGTGTTGGTTGATGCGTGGCAGTGGACACCGTTCGTGTTTTTGATCTCCCTCGCGGGGCTGTCGGCAGTACCCACATATTTGTATGAAGCGGCCAATGTGGATCGCGCCTCGGAGTGGTTTAAGTTCAGGTATATCACGCTGCCGCTCATATCGCCGCTGCTGCTCATTGCTATCATTTTCCGGTTAATGGATACTTATAAACTGTTCGATTTGGTCTGGGTGTTAACCAACGGCGGCGGTTCAACCAATACAAAAGTAGTACCCAGTTACCTTTATGAAATTGCGTTTGGCAGCCTGGATATCGGAAAAGCCTCAGCGCTTGGTTATATGATGCTTGTCGTGATTATTGCACTGGCGAACATCCTGGTCCGCACTCTTAACCAGTTAAAAGTTGATCAGGGCAAATAGTCATAGGTGATTTTCAAGGTGTCTAACTTGTTTAAAAAGTCTGTTATTCAACGTACCTTGTTCTGGGTGGCAACAACTCTCGTCCTGGCCTTTTTTCTATTTCCGTTGTATTGGCTGGTCGTGAGTTCGTTCAAGGTGCGCGGCGAGGTGACACTCACGCCACCGACGCTATTCCCGTTTATCCAGTTCCAGCCAACCTTTGATAATTACATCGATATTCTCACAGCGACCAAAGGGGATACAATAGTTGCCAGCCCATTCATTGGCGCGTTGGGAAACAGCATTCTGATCAGCGGGACAGCGACATTGGTAGCCGTCATTTTTGGCACACTCACCGCTTATGCGTTTTCACGTTTTCGTATCCCCGGCGAGAACAATATCCTGTTTTTCATTCTCAGTACGAGGATGTTGCCTCCGATTGTCGTGATCATCCCGATCTTTCTCATGTATTCCAATCTTGGTCTCAGAAATTCTTTTGTTGGCTTGACGCTGCTTTATGTAACCGCAGGCTTACCATTCGTGGTTTGGATGATGAAAGGTTTTTTTGACGAAATTCCCCGCGAATATGAAGAAGCCGCGATGATGGATGGCTATTCCCGTATTGAAGCGGTCTGGAAAATCGTTATCCCCGAAGCAATCCCGGCCATGCTTTCGACTGCGGTATTTGTGCTTATTACGGCGTGGAATGAGTTTGTATTTGCGTTGCGGCTTAATCCCGATAAATTTTCGACAGTACCGCCCTATCTTGTTTCAGTAATCGGTTATGGGCGACCTGAGTGGGCGAGAATGGCAGCCACTTCAGTTATTTTTCTGCTGCCAATCGTGATCTTTACCGTCCTCGTCCGTAATCATTTGCTGCGCGGCGTCACCTTTGGCGCGGTACGGCGATAGGGAAATTATGGCAAAAGTCACGATCAAAAATATGGTCAAGCGCTTTCCCAATGGCATGTTAGCGGTTGATACTCTCAATTTGGACATCGCTGATGGGGAATTTCTGGTCTTGCTTGGCCCCTCCGGTTGTGGAAAAACAACAACATTGCGGAGCGTCGCTGGCCTGGAACGGCAAACGTCAGGCGATATTTATATTGGAGATCGAGTTGTCAACACCCTCTCTCCAGGGATGAGGGATATTGCCTTTGTTTTCCAGTTTTATGCCTTGTATCCGCATATGTCGGTTTACGACAATATTGCATTTCCACTGCGCGCATCAAAGGTCAGCAAGGATGAGGTAGATCGGCGCGTAAAACGTGTTGCCCAACAACTTCGCATTGAGAATCTCCTCTCGCGTCGCCCCAATCGGCTTGCCAGCGGCGATCAACAGCGGGTGGCACTGGGACGGGCGATGGTGCGGCAACCACAGGTCTTCCTGATGGACGAACCTCTGACGAATCTGGATGCCAGTTTGCGAATAGACATGCGTGCCGAATTAAAACATTTGCAGGCTGAACTGGCTACTACAATGATGTATGTTACCCACGATCAGACCGAAGCCATGTCGATGGGGCAGCGGATAGCGATCATGAATCTGGGTGTCTTACAGCAGGTTGGCACGCCGCTGGATATTTATGAGCGCCCGGATACGTTGTTTGTAGCCGGGTTCATTGGTAATCCCCCCATGAGTTTTGCAAATGTAACCCTGAGTACCGAGAATACCCTGAATGGATCAGGTTTTTCGCTGCCCCTGCCTGTTGAACTGGCAGAGCGGGTACGCCAGCGGCAGACTCAACCCAACCTTGTGTTGGGGATTCGTGCTGAAGATGCCAGCCTCGCACACGGCTCATCACAAGACGCACTCAAGGCTTGTGTAGTGACAGTTGAACCACTCGGTGATGAGACCATTTACACACTACAAGTTGGCGACGTGATTTTCCGGGCAAGCACTGCACCATCGGTGCGTTTCGCCACTAATGAAAATGTTGCTCTTTCGTTCAATATGGAGCGAATTCACCTGTTCGATGCCAATACACAGAAGCGAGTGATTTAGCGCGATGTCGTCTTTATCCATCCAAAAAGTCACCAAACGGTTTGGCTCGAACATCGCCCTCAATGAATTAAGTTTAGAGATCAATGATCATGAATTTCTGGTTTTGCTTGGCCCTACGGGTGCGGGCAAAACGACCTTGCTGCGGTGTGTGGCGGGACTCGAACGCCTAGATAGCGGCAAGGTGTTCATTGATCAGCAAGATGTTAAAAATCAGGTTCCGGCGGAGCGCGATCTGGCGTTCGTTTTCCAGAACTACGCCTTGTATCCGCGCAAGACGGTCTATCAGAATATTGCCTTTCCTCTGGAAGCACGGAAGATTGGCAAAGATGAGATTGCTGCCACCATCAAAAAAGTTACGGATGTGCTGCGTATTGGGCATCTGCTGGATCGCCGTCCCGCACAGCTTTCTGGCGGTGAGCAGCAGCGCGTCGCACTGGGGCGGGCGATGGTGCGGCGGCCTCATGCCTTCCTCATGGATGAGCCGCTGACCAACCTCGATTTCAAATTGCGGACGGAGATGCGATCCGAACTGAAACGCATCCAGCGTGAACTTGATGAAACCTTCTTCTATGTAACCAACGATCAGGTCGAAGCCATGTCGATGGCAGATCGGATTGCGGTTCTCAATAAAGGGGTGATTCAGCAAACAGGGCTACCGCAAGAGGTCTACGAACATCCACAAAATCTGTTTGTCGCCAGTTTTATCGGCAGTCCGCGCATGAATCTGATCGCGTGTGCGCTGGATACAAATGCCTCGGCGCTGGTGGATTCAGGCGGCAATTGGCGATTACCTATTCCCAAGCAATATTCTGAACAAATTGTGGCGTCGGGCAATTTGGACAAACTGTTGTTTGGAGTACGCCCAGAGGATGTTGTTATTTCGCCCGATCCAACGGGCATCTGTGGCGAAGTTTATGTGGTCGAACCGCTCGGAGATCGTATCATTTACGATATTCGTGTGGAAACTGCGATTATCAAGGCCAAAACTCCACCCACCTATCATCTAGCCACCGGAACCCAGTTGAATTTATCATTCAATATGGATCGCATTCATGTCTTCGATACCAAAACTCAACAGGCAATTTTTTAGCCATCTGAGGCGAAAGCCAGCTTTTTTATAACAGGAGCAAATGATGACAAGACCAGTTACGCTTTTTACAGGTCAGTGGGCTGATTTAACACTTGAAACGGTGGCTGAAAAAGCTGCTGCCATTGGTTATGACGGATTGGAACTCGCTTGCTGGGGAGACCATTTCGACGTATCCAAAGCCTTGTCCGACGATAGCTATATCCGTTCGCGCCATGATATTCTGGCAAAGTACAACCTGAAATCCTTTGCCATCAGTACGCATTTGGTTGGACAGGCTGTATGTGACCTGATCGATGAACGACACAAGGGCATCTTGCCAGCGCATGTGTGGGGCGATGGCAAGCCAGAAGGGGTACGCCAGCGGGCTGCTGAGGAAGTCAAGAACACTGCCCGTGCCGCTGCCAGGTTTGGGGTCAACGTGGTCAATGGTTTTACGGGCAGTAGCGTGTGGCACATGATCTACTCGTTCCCCCCAACCGACGTTAAACTGATCGAAGCTGGCTACAAGGATTTTGCGGATCGCTGGAATCCCATCTTCGACGTGTTTGATGAAGTCGGGGTGCGCTTTGCGCTGGAAGTCCACCCAACCGAGATTGCTTATGATATTTATACGACGCAAAAAGCGCTGGAAGCTGTCAATCATCGTCCTGCGTTCGGAATCAACTTCGACCCAAGCCATTTGCATCATCAATTTGTTGATCCAGTGATCTTCCTGGAGGAATTCGCTGATCGTATTTATCACGTCCACATCAAGGACTCAATCCGGCGTCTGGATGGTCGTCACAGTATTCTCTCGTCTCACCTGCCGTTTGGAGATCGGCGTCGTGGTTGGGACTTTGTTTCACCGGGGCGTGGCGGAATTGATTTTGAGCAGATCGTGCGGACGCTGAACCAGATTGGTTATGCAGGCCCGCTGTCTGTCGAGTGGGAAGACAGCGGAATGCAACGCGAACGCGGAGCCGCTGAAGCTCTTGAACTCGTGAAGCGGGTCAATTTCTCGGCCTCCGAGCAGGCGTTTGACGCGGCATTTTCAAAGAAATAGAGGGCAACTATGAGCGATCCTGAAGTCGGATTTGTGAATATGGCGGGGCCACATGCCAGCGGCGATGCACCGACCATCGGTATTGGCATGTTAGGGTATGCGTTTATGGGCAAGGCACACACCAACGCCTACAAAACGCTACCGTATATGATGTATCCACCTGTAGCGATTCCGCGCCTGGTTGCCATCGCCGGGCGCAACCAGGATGCTGTGCGTGAGGCGGCACGACGTTACGGTTATGAAAAATACTATACCGACTGGCGCGAAATGCTGAAAGACCCGGAGGTGCAGCTTTTCGACAATGGTGGACCCAACGATGCGCACGCGGAACCTTCAATCGCAGCGGCGCAGGCTGGTAAGCACGTCTTTTGCGAAAAGCCACTTGGTCGAACGGCGGCTGAGTCGAAACTGATGCTCGACGCTGTGATCAAAGCCGGCGTTAAACATATGTGCGCCTTCAATTATCGTTTTGTTCCGGCAGTTCGCCAGATTAGAGACCTGATTCAAAGCGGTGCGTTAGGCCAAATCTACCATTTCCGTGCCGCGTATCTCCAGGAGTGGATTGCTGATCCCAACTTCCCAATGGTTTGGCGGCTCGATAAGAACGTCGCGGGGAGCGGTGCGCTTGGCGACCTCGGCGCGCATATCATTGATCTGGCGCGTTTCCTGGTTGGAGAACCTGCCCGCCTGATGGCAATGACCAAAACATTTATAAAAGATCGTGCCGGTGAGGGTGGTGCGCAACAACAGGTTACTGTTGATGACGCCTTTGTCGCCACCGTTGAATTTGCGAACGGGGCGCTGGGGACGCTGGAATCGACCCGCTTTGCACCGGGGCGCAAAAATCACAATACCTTCGAGATTAACGCGGAACATGGTAGCATCCACTTCAACCTGGAACGCATGAACGAGATGGAAGTGTTTTGGAAAAATGGAAAGCCACAGGAGACGCAGGGATTTACCAACGTCCTCGTCAGC
>CAYSOC010000086.1:0-27976 GCA_964432445.1 uncultured Anaerolineaceae bacterium | reverse complement strand
AGTGAATGTAGTGGGTATTATAATCGCTTAACCTATGGTGTCAACCCCTTTTTCAGGAAAATTTGCAGATTTGAGCGGGGTGATCTTTATTGAACTACAGAAAACTTTATATCTATTCAAACGCCCTTCCATTTTATACAATTTGGCACACAGGAATTGATAATCAGGGAAAACTGCGTTTGCATTGCAGGTTTGTATAAGCCTTATTCGACTGAGTAATTCTAAAAATCAGACTTTAAACCGATTGCCACACTCTCTTATTGTTGTTTTAACGCATCCCCATATATTTATTAAAGCTACTCTCCCTATTTTGAAAGGCTCAGAAGTTGTCCACAACCATCCCTATCCTGAAGAATGAAAAAGACCAGCGGAGCTACAAAGCTGGAGAAACGATTTTTAAAACTGGCGACATCGGCGGTCTGATGTTCGGCGTCATCAATGGTGAAGTTGAAGTGTATGTCCATGAGCGCATGGTCGAACTGGTTGAGGCTGGCGGGGTTATCGGTGAGGTTTCACTGGTAGATGATGGCCCGCGTAGCGCTACTGCCATCGCAAAAACCGATTGCCATCTCGCGGCGATTGATAATCATCGTTTTATGCTGATGGTGGCACAGAATCCCTGGTTTTCGCTGCAAGTGATGCGCATTCTGGCGGATCGGCTCCGACGCTGGGGCGTATAGAATTTTGGGGCAGCAACCTGCCCCATTTGCAAGTATCAGATATAGCGGAAGCGGCGCAGTCCAAAGCCGAAGCAAACTACCGCAAACAGTAGCAACACCCCAACATAGGGCAGAATATCGATCAGCGTCCCGTTATAGAATACAAGCTGGTTGAACGCATCCTGACTCCACGCAATCGGTGAAAGGTGTCCGATTGTCCGCATAAACGGCGGGACAATCGAGAGCGGCCACCACGCCCCGCCCAACGGCGCAAGCAGCATCGCAATCACAAAACCGAGATTCGCGGCCTGGCTCTTCGTGCGCACCAGCGTAGAGAACGCCAGCGCGATTCCGGTTGCTGCCAGACAATAGACCAACACTGTGACGATCACGCCCAACGGATTCCCAAACTTCGTACCGGAAATGAGGCCGACGCCAATAAGCATCCCGAAAACGAGCAGACACAACAGATAGCGCCCCAACAGCTTCCCCGCGAGGATTTGCCAGTGTGCAAGAGGCATCATCATCATGCGCTGCATTGTCCATGTGCTGCGCTCTTCGACAAACACCACCGCGAGGCCAATAGCGTTGATCAGCACAAACATCGCGCCAAAGCCCGGTGATGATTGCCCGAAGCCTGTACCCACCGGAACGTCTCCGCCCGTGTTCGTCGATTGAACGATTTTGACGGGATCGGATGCCCAGATAGATTCCGCAGCCGCATACACTTTGTCATAGGTCGCAGTATCGTCCACCTTGTTGATCGCTTTGACCGTGCCGCGCGCTACCGCAATCGTACCGTTCAGGCGTGTCAGGGCGGTATCGACTTTTTGTTGTAACTGTGCGGCGGCATTCTGATCATCCGGCGCGATGAAATCCAGCGCAATAGGCGCACCACTTTTCAGCTTATCGCCAAAGTCGGCGGGAATCACCAATGATGCACCGACCTTCTGCGTCTTGACGCGCTGCTCGGTCAGTGTGCGCAGGTCACCTGTTGCTTTCCCCTTCAAGTCACATTCATTCGGGGCTTGCTCAGGCTTGCCCAGATCGCAAAGCACAAAGCGGCTTCCCAGTTCACTTTTGAGCAATGTAATCAGATTGATGCTTGTCGAATCGTTTGGATTCAGGGGCAACACGTCGATGCGCCCGCCACTGGCGTTGGATTGTGTCACTGCCGAGAGCAAGATCGTCATGAAGATGGGCAGGATAAACACATTGATCCATGTGCCGCGATCTCGCAGCGACGCCCGAAAGTCGTTGAGTGCAATGATCCAGATGGAGCGCATGGGTTATCCTTTCAGGCGGCGGTTGAACGCAAACACGCCGATGGAGAAGTAGACAGCGAACATGACCAGCAGCGCGATGATATTGGGCAGAACGGCGGTCAGGTCGCTGGTTCTCGCCAATTCCGTATAGGCATTCGTCCCCCAATAGTTGATCGTGAGTTTGCTGATCACTTCAAGCGGACCGCCCAATGACGCAAGCGGAAAGAATGCGCCGCCGAGCATCCCGGAGAAGGTGACAACCAGCGTACCGAGCGTATCAGCCTGTGTCGCGCTACGTGCCAAACCGCCGATCATGATGCCCATCCCACACGCTGCCAAGACAGTCACGACGGTCACGACGAAAACGGCTATCGGATTAGAACCCCATACCCCTGTCTTCTGACCGAGGATCATGCCGAGGATCGCCATTGCCACAATCAGAATCCCAAGCTGGATGAAACTACCCAAGTACGTCCCGCCGAGTTTGCCCGCCAGAATGGTTGATCCCGGTGTTGGTGAAATAGCGAGGCGCTGCAATGTCCATTTGACCTGTTCTTCGAGGACGCTGCTCGCCATGCCGGATGCGGTGAACATCACAAAGAAAATCGCCATCGCTGGCGCGAAATATTGCAATGCGTTGAAGCTCTGCGTATCCACCTTTTCACCAGTGACTGTAGTCTGTGAAAGTTTGACGGGCAGGGTTTCCAGTTCCTTGTTGATAGCGGCAACCAAACTGTCGGGTTGTGCTATCGTGACCCCGGCGTCACGCGCGGCAAAGAACGCAATGAAATTCGTCGCAAAGTTATTCACAATGCCGCGTACTACGCTGGCAACGACACTCCCGTTGATGGGCGAACCTGCATCGCGGTAAATGGTGATTTCGGTTGGCTGAATCTTTTCATTGAGCAGTGGGTTGAGCGAACGGGAGAAATCACGCGGGATGATGATCGCGGCGCTGAGTTTGCCGGCGTTCACCTGTTTGATAGCTTCCTCGCGCGTCATCTCCTGCGCAGCAATCAGCTTTGAAAGCTGCGTATTGCCACTGGATGGAAGCAGGATTTTGGCAATTTCGCTGCCAAAATTGGTAGAGGATACAGCTTGCCCGCCTGCTCCCGGTGGTTGCAGGAAGATTGTTCCGGCGTCTTCGTTGACGATGGCTACCGGGATATTTTGAATTGGCGAACTGCTGCCATCGCTTCTACCATAAAAGCCGCCAAGCGCCCCGGCAATGATCGCAGTCAAGGCGATAGGGGCGACGAACATCAGCATCATCAGGTTGCGATCACTGAACAGGACGCGCACATCTTTCAGCGCAATCGTGAGAAGTTTACGAAAATCCATCGTGTTATCCTCACTAATCGCGCAGTGCGCGCCCGGTCAGATGCAAAAAGACCGCTTCAAGGTTTGGCTCACGTACCTCAATAGATTGCAGCGCTACCCCCGCATCATCCAGCAGTTTGATGACGTGTGGCAACATCTGGCGTCCGCGTCCCGCCAGCAATTTGATCGCATCATCCTCAACGGTGACCTGCAAATCGGGCAACCTGCGGACAGCTTCGGCGGCGCGTTCAGCGTGTTCCTTGCCAACCTTCACCAGTATCGTGTCACGCTGTCCGACTTTCTGCATCAGTTCAACCTGTGAGCCAAGCGCGATCATCTCGCCGTGATCGAAGATGCCGACACGGTTGGAAAGTTCCTGTGCCTCTTCCATGTAGTGGGTGGTATAGAGGACGCTCATGCCGTTGGCGTTCAAATCCTTCACAGCGTCGAGGATGCTGCGGCGGCTCTGTGGGTCAATCCCTACAGTGGGTTCATCCATGAACACAATCTGCGGCTTGTGGAGCAATCCGACGCCGATGTTGACGCGGCGCTTCATCCCGCCGGAATAGCTGCTGATGCGTTCTTTTTGCCGATCCTTGAGGCCGATATAGTCCAGCACCTCGTCACAGCGCTTACTGAGTTCCGCGCCACCAAGCCCGTACATCTTCCCGAAGAATTCGAGGTTAGCGCGTGCCGACAGTTCGGGATAGAGCGCGATCTCCTGTGGCACAACGCCGATCAGTTTCTTCACTTCAAGCGGTTCTCTGGTGATGGATTTGCCCGCGATCCAGACATCGCCTTCGGTAGGCGCGATCAGACCGCACATCATGCTGATTGAAGTGGTTTTGCCTGCGCCGTTTGGCCCAAGCAGGCTGAAAATCTCGCCTTTCTGGATGTGCATGTCCAGATGTTTAACGGCGAGTTGTCCCTCTTTTTGCCCCGGTTGTGGTGCATAGCGCTTTTTGAGCGCCTTTGCTTCCAGAATTATTGACACCTTTGTCTCCCCTGTGTGCGATCATGTTCTACGTAGACAGAGGATAAAAGGGTGCAGGGATGAAGTAAAGACACCTTCGTAGCGAACGGTATCATCCGTTTGGGCGATTTCAGTTTCCCCAGGTTGTCAGCGTTTCGCTGCTCTGATCTACCGTGAATACCTGTTGACCATCAGGACTCCATGCCACTTCATAGGTATCTTCAGGAACGACATAGCGTAAAATCACGGTCTGTGTTCGGATATCCAGAAAATTCAGTGTGAACTGATCTGCCCAATGGCGTCGGGTAAATGCCAAATAGCGATGATCAGGGGAAATCGCGCCGTTAAATAACCCTCCCGATCCCATTTCTCCCTCCACCTGTTTTATAGTGTGCAGATTGAAAAATTGTAGACCAACATCTATTCCCAAGAAAAGCAAGGTGTCTGTCTCGTCGGGCCAAAGTATATTGGGGCCAAGTCCAAGATAGACTTCTTCATGATATAGCTCCTGCCGGGTTTGCAGATCATAGGCAATCAACATTTGAGCCATACGCCCGGCCACATAATCCCCTCCTAGTGTTGCAACCAATGGGCGTGTAGGATGCCAAACAATAAGGTCAATCCTTTCGCGCTGGTGGATCGTATACACGATAGTAGAAGTTTGCAGGTCATAAATGCTCACATTGGCAACATCATGGACAAATGCCAGCCAATGTCCATCGGGACTCAAAACAGGTTGGCGCACATCAAACTTTTGTTTAACAGGTAACGTGCGTTTTTGGCGTGGGTTATCTTTTGGAAAAATAACCCAGTGGCTGCGCACAGCATCCCAGTCCAATGTATAAGCGCCGAGCAAATAGGGCGGCTCCGGCGCTCGAACTGTCCAATCCTGAAGCGATTTTACACCCTGTTTTCGCTGGATTATTCTGGAAGGCAATACGCTGGGCTTGACAGGCGATACTACAGTTGGGACAGGAACCCATATCGGGGTCGGCACAATTGTGTCGGAAACAGCGCGAGGTGTATTGGTAGCGGGTGGGGCAAGGGGTTGTTTGCCGCTTTCCTGCCAGATATGAACAACATCGCTGGAATCAATCGCTGCCAGCATTACCCCATCCCGACTCCATCGCAATCGCCCATGCTCGCTGAATGGTTCCTGTCCTCTGCTGGTCGCTAAAGGAATTGGGGCCAGCAACCAACCCGCCGAAGCATCCTGAATTTGAATTTGATTTGATCGATCCAGCACCGCTATATGTTCTCCGCCGGGGTGCATCGCTATCGCAGTGCCACCTCCTGTTATGTCAGCAACGGCACGCCGTGTTGAAACATCCCACACACGCAGCCCCGCAAAAAAGTTATTGCCGATAAATTTTCGGCCATCGGGACTCCATGCCCCGGATAAATATCCACCGACGGTATATTCGGCTCTTTGGGTTTCTATATCGAAGAATCGCAGATAACTGGTGAGATCGTGCATATCGGACAGGACTGCAATATGCTTTCCGTCGGGACTCCATTCCGTCGCGGTTGTGTAAAATTCGCTATAGCTGCGGATTTTTCCATCCTGAATGTTACAAATCAGCAAACTTCCGTCCGGGCTACCTCCGGCAACGTGGCGACTATCGGGACTCCAGCTAATCGGAACCTCTACGTAGTTTCCACAACGCTGGATAAGTTTTTCGCCTTTGAAAATCTGAAGTTCATCGAACGCTGTCACTGCCAGAAATTCACCGTTCGGGCTGAATCGCACCTGCGATCCCGCCTGATGCCAATTCGGATTATCCTGATAGGGTTGAATTTTGAGCGAACGCTCCCATTTGATCGCCCCGGTTGCAATGTCCCACAACCGTACAATACCACGATAGCCAACCGCTAACGTTTTGCCGTCGCTATTGAAATCGAGTGAAGCAGCGCGGTCTGTTTGTAACGCCGGAGTGGTTGTCAGGTAAACAGGAGAAGGATCGGGAGGTTCCGGGTTGCTGTTCCGCACAGCGAAACGCGCGATTTCCCGATAGCTCAACCCTGCGGCACTGGCAGGTTGAAAGACAAGCGAAATGAACGCAAACAAGGCAAGGGCGCAGAGCAGGCGTTTCATAAACTATCCCGTTGAACGTTGGGGAAATTATACCTGCGTCGTAGACTGCTTGTAGGCTTCTACCTGTTTATACAGCCAGGTCATGCCGTCGGCATATTTGAAACTCAGGTTCACCTGATAATTGGGGATACGGATAGCGCGAACGAATAACCGCGAAAGCTGCATACTGAAATTATCCTGCACGACCATCGCTATCGCTGTTTTGCGCTGCGCATTGCGGCCAATCAATTCCCGGATACGCTCACGCGCATAGGCAGTAGAAACACAATTTTTTGCAGAGAAATCGTTCATCACAAAAAAGGGCATTCCTTCAGGCAACTTGTCTACTTCTGCTACCACCTTCGCAAGCCATGTATCCACCAATAGACGTTCGCTGTGCTGCGCCACAAACACCAGCGCATGATGATTGAACACCCATTGACAGGTTAATCCATCTGTGAGATTTTCTACAGATTCGGTATGGAGATTGAATGGCAGATTCTGTCCTGGGTTGCTGGAAGCCATTTGCGCACCTGTTTGTTAGCGTTCACAGAATTATTATAATGGCACTTTTGAAAAATCGGTTGTTTGAAAAAACGAAATACGGATAGGGAATCTGTACCAAAACACCCTCTCAATCGAAAGGGTGCTTTTAGCTACAGGAGGATTATCGGGTTATTTCACGCTGATCGACTTGACCAAAGTTTCCAGCGAAGTCAGTGCCGGGGTGAAGTCGGTAGCTTTGGCCTTGTTGACTGTATCCGTGCTTTCCTGCATATATTTATCCAGCGTTTTGACGAAGGCATCATAGTCGAATTTTGAGGGGACTTCCTTCGGGAATAGCTTTGTATCCATGCGAATGTTGACGGAAACGACGGTTTGTTTGTCTGCCGAGAGTCCGACGAACAGATAAACAAGATCATGGCTGATGAACGGAAATACATCCTGCCGATAGGCGCTGATAAAAGAATAGCCGCTGACCTGATCGGTCTTGATGTATTTCGCCTGTGCGCGCATCACCTGCGAGGCGGGATAAATTGGCAGGAATGGCAATTCCTTGTTTGTGTCCCCTTTCGGCGGTGTAAATGTGTTCAGATCAGAACCGGCGGCGATCAGCTTTTCTACTTCGCTCACGCGCTTCTCGAAATCGGTGTAGCCTTTCCAGTCGGTAGCCTTGTAGACTACTACGAAGTTTTCATAGACGGGTGAATCGCCACCACCAGCATCATCCGGCTTCTGCGTGTATAGCATAAACGTCGTGTGCTTTGGATCAGGTCCGCCAGGTTGTTGCGCGTTTTTCCCAGAGCCGGGATAGACAACAATATTGGCGCTCGTTCCGATACTGGAATCGAAACTGAATGAAACGCCATTGAAGCTGACGGTATTCGTTTTTGTTTCCTGCGCCCTCGTCGGCACAAACGCCGCAGCAGACAAGATGATCATGGCAAGCAAAAGTGCAAACTTACGCACCATTATGTATTTCTCCTGAAAATTGATCCTGATTTTCCAATCATATCAGTTTTGTCGGAGAACGATTTGCTTATGGGTTGATCGAAGGGATCACACCGCTTGCGCGTGTTCTGTCCAATAGTGATGCGTCTTTGCGATCACCGTGATCACATTTTTGATTTCTTCTTCCAGCCGGAAACCAGGACCAGCCGGGAGATAAATCACTGACCCTTCGCGGCGCACACTGATATTTTCGACAACGATAGCGCGCAACAGCCACAACGCCATTTTCTCATTTGCGCATTGAATCCCGATCCAACCCGGTGATTTGCTGACAATGATCTGTAGTTTGGTAATCATCGTGATTCCGCGTTCGAGTTCTGCCAAAACACGCTGATAACTTTCGGGATCGGCGCTGATGGTTTCCGGCGCGACAGGTTCCAGCAATGTACCGCGATGGGGCGGGCCACCCGCCAGCGCCAGATCGCAAAAACTCCCCCAGATTTGATCCCACGCAACGAGCCCATCAGGGTCATAGATCAGGTCGGCAGCAGGCATCGGCGCGGCACTCACAGGCATATCGTTCTGGTAGCGTGGTAGCAGCAATGTACGCAGGTCATCTACCGGATCGGTGACAGGGATTCCACGCAGACTGTTGATCATCTGATCAAGGTGCGCGATCAGGCGATCCAGTCCGCTTTCGTCCTTGAGATTGGTGAACACGAACGGTTTTTCACCGCGCATCTTGCGAGCATCTCGATCCATCACTTCCAGCGATGCACCGACATACGGCGCAAGGTCGATTTTGTTGATCACCAACAGGTCGGAGCGCATGATTCCCGGCCCGCCCTTGCGCGGGACTTTATCACCGCCCGCCACATCGATCACAAAAATGAAAATATCCGCGAGTTCTGGACTGAACGCTGTCGCCAGGTTGTCGCCGCCGCTTTCGATGAATACCAGTTCCAAGCCGCTTATCGAATTTTCCAGATCGTAGACCGCTTCCAGATTCATCGAAGCATCTTCGCGGATGGCGGTATGCGGACAACCGCCTGTTTCCACGCCGCGCACCCGCTCCATTGGCAGCGTCCCCTGACGCAGTAAAAACTCTGCGTCCTCTCTGGTGTAAATATCGTTGGTGACGACAGCGAGGTTATAGCGATTGAGCAAACGCTTGCTCAGACGGTCTACCAGCGCCGTTTTACCGCTGCCAACCGGCCCGGAAATGCCGACACGGATCGCGCGTTTGCCATCGAAAGAATAGGATTCGCGCACATAATCGTGCGAATGATTACCGCTCATAGATTGTCCCTTATCCCAATACTCGATCCCCGGCGCTAAAGCACCGGGCTATGATCAAATTTGCTGTTGTGATGGATAAATGTTCACTTGATCGATGACCGAAGCCTGCATTATTCTGTCTGCTAGATCAAGCGAGTGTTGATCGCAGATTGTTTATCTTATAGCCCGGTGCTTTAGCGCCGGGAAACAAATTTAATCGTGCGTAAGAATCTAAAACAGGAAATAGCGTTGCGCCATCGGCAGCACTTCGGCAGGCTCACACGTGATGTGTTCGCCATCAACCCGCACTTCATACGTTTCGGGATCAACTTCGATCTTTGGCGTGCCGCTGTTGTGAATCATATTGGCCTTGCCAACCGTCCGACATTTCTCCACTGCGACGGCCTGTTTCTTCAAACCCAGCTGTTCCGCGATACCTTCTTTAACCGCCGCCTGCGACATGAAAATCGCGCTGGTTGATCCAACCGCGCCGCCGAACGAACCGAACATCGGGCGATACAAGACGGGCTGCGGCGTCGGGATCGAGGCATTGGCGTCGCCCATGACACTCCATGCAATGAAACCACCTTTGACGATCATCTCTGGTTTCGCGCCAAACATGGAAGGCTTCCACAATACCAAATCCGCTATCTTGCCCGGCTCAATCGAGCCAATGGCGTGCGCCATGCCATGCGTCAGCGCCGGGTTGATCGTATATTTGGCGACATAGCGCTTGATCCGATAGTTGTCATTGCGCGCCGTATCTTCCGGCAATGCGCCGCGCTGTACCTTCATCTTGTGCGCAGTTTGCCATGTGCGCGTCACGACTTCGCCGACACGCCCCATCGCCTGCGAGTCGCTGGAAATCATGCTGAACACGCCCATATCGTGCAGGATGTCCTCGGCGGCGATCGTTTCCGGGCGAATGCGGCTCTCTGCAAATGCCACATCTTCCGGCACTTGCGGATTCAGGTGGTGGCAAACCATCAGCATATCGAGGTGTTCCGCAATGGTGTTGACCGTATATGGGCGAGTGGGATTGGTGGACGAGGGCAGAACGTTCGGCTGTCCGGCAATACTAATAATATCCGGCGCGTGACCACCACCAGCACCTTCGGTGTGATAGGTGTGAATGGTACGCCCGGCAATTGCCCTGATCGTATCTTCAACAAACCCAGCTTCGTTGATCGTGTCGGTGTGGATCGCCACCTGAATATCGTATTCATCCGCAATTTTCAGACAGGCGTCAATCGCGGCGGGAGTTGTTCCCCAGTCTTCGTGGAGTTTCAGACCGCACGCCCCGGCGAGAATCTGCTCGGAGAGCGGTTCGCCAGCAGCGGCGTTGCCCTTACCGAGAAAGCCGAAATTCACAGGCCACGCTTCGGCAGATTGCAGCATCCGCGCCATGTTCCATGCGCCGGGGGTACACGTCGTCGCGTTCGTTCCGGTGGCGGGGCCAGTTCCACCGCCGATCATCGTGGTGATCCCATTGCAGAGCGCTTCGTAAATCTGCTGCGGCGCAATGAAGTGGATGTGGCTATCAATGCCACCGGGGGTGACAATCAGGTGTTCTCCGGCGATCACTTCCGTACTCGCGCCGACAATCAATTCGGGATCAACGCCTTCCATTGTGTCGGGGTTACCCGCCTTGCCGACCTTGACGATCTTCCCGTCCTTGATGCCAATATCACCTTTGACGATGCCCCAATGGTCAACGATGATCGCATTGGTGATCACCAAATCGAGCGCACCGTTCATATCAGAACGCGGTACAGTGCTGCTTTGACCCATACCGTCGCGGATAACCTTGCCACCGCCAAAGGTAATTTCATCCCCATAAACCGTGAAATCTTTTTCGATTTCGAGGATTAGTTCGGTGTCCGCCAGACGGACGCGATCCCCGGTGGTTGGCCCGTAGAGGCTACTATAGGTACTGCGTGGAATTTCGATGCTCATATTTACTCCGTTATGAATCCGCGTTCGCGCAGTTTTGCCAATGCTTTTGCACGCACGGCGGGATCATCCAGTGCGCCATCGACCAAGCCATTATGCCCATAGATACGCCGCGCGCCGCCAAACGCCACCAGCGGCACATCTTTTTCTTCGCCTGGCTCGAAACGTACCGCTGTCCCGGCAGCAATATCGAGGTGCATCCCATAGGCCGCTTCCCGATCAAAGCGAAGCGCGCGGTTGACCTCGAAGAAATGATAGTGACTGCCCACCTGTATCGGGCGATCCCCTATGTTCTGAACCGTGACTGTCACCGTCGCACGATCCGCGTTAAGCGTGATTACGCCATCATCAACGAAATATTCGCCTGGGGTCATGGTTGCTCCCATCTTTAGTGAATCGGGTCGTGAACAGTCACGAGTTTGGTTCCGTCCGGGAAAGTCGCCTCTACCTGCACCTCATGAATCATCTCCGCGATGCCGTCCATCACATCGGCGCGGGTGAGGATGGTTGTTCCCCATGTCATGATTTCGGCTACCGATTTTCCGTCGCGGGCGGCTTCCATAATTTCCGCCGTGATGATGGCAATCGCCTCCGGGTAATTGAGTTTCAGACCGCGCGCCTGTCGCTTGCGTGCGAGTTCGGCGGCGACGAATATCAGTAATTTTTCCTGTTCGCGGGGGGTGAGGTGCAAGGCTCGCTCCTGGGATGAAATCAAGTTGCATTGTATATAGCCCGCCTGTTTTTTTCAGGCAATGTGCAAAATGCCCAATGTTTAACGCCAGGATTTCAATTGTTGGTCTATTCGTTTGTGCAATATCGCTTTGACGATCTTTTTCATGAAAGCCCGTGTTCCACGCTATGAAATATCCATATACGCCTCGCTTTTCTCCGGGTCTTGCACCGGAAAATATCGCTACAATGCAGGCATAGTATGGGGTGAATTGCGTCAATTTCCACAGTAAAGAGGAGGTTTGGTTAGTTCGTAACCCCATCGTCAATTTTTTAGGGAAATTAGAATCACGCTGAAAATTTCAGGCCAACTGGCCTTTACGCAGTACGAGCGACTGCAAAAGATTTTGGAATTAGAAAAGGACTTGTCAATGAGACGTTTTTTTGACCAACACCAGCAGGGATTGCGGCACACACGAAATTTGTTTCATGTGCTGATCGTGCTTGGCCTGATCATCGCCAATCTCCCACTGCTGGCAGCGCAAGCGCAAGGAACAAACATCGCACTGAATAAGCCCGCCACCTCCTCATCCAACGAAAACGCAGGCACAACCCCTAATCTCGCCGTAGACGGTAATACAACAGGTACACGCTGGTCGAGCGCGTTCAGCGACCCCCAGTGGATTCAAATCGATCTCGGCTCCACGTTTAGCATCAACCGTGTCATTCTGCGCTGGGAAGCCGCCTATGGCAAAAGCTACCAGATTCAGGTATCATCAGATGCAGCTACGTGGACATCTATTTATTCGACAGCCAACAGTGACGGCGGCGTAGACGACCTGACCGGGCTTTCGGGCAGTGGGCGCTATATCCGTATGTATGGCACTGTTCGCGCACTTGGCTACGGTTATTCACTCTGGGAATTTGAAGTCTATGCAGGCACAACGCCCACGAATACGGCAACGCGCACCAACACCGCAACCAATACAGCTTCGCCTGTCCCGCCGGGATGCGGCACAACAAATGTCGCCCTGAACAAAAACGCGACTGCCTCCTCCAATGAAGCCGTCGGCACACCACCCAACCTCGCGGTAGATGGCAATGTCGCTACCCGTTGGTCGAGTGCCTTCAGCGACCCCCAGTGGATTCAAATCGATCTTGCTTCGACCTATAGTGTTTGCCGCGTTATCTTGCGTTGGGAAGCGGCCTATGGCAAGAATTACCAGATTCAGGTATCCAGCGACGCAGCCAATTGGACTTCGATTTATTCCACCACTACAGGCGATGGTGGTGTAGACGACCTGACTGGACTTGTCGGTAACGGGCGTTATATCCGCATGTACGGTACGGCACGCGGCACAGGCTGGGGCTATTCGCTCTGGGAATTTGAAGTCTATTCCAGCACTGCCGTCCCAACCAATACGTCTACCGCCACCCGGACGAATACCGCTATTCCATCCAACACCCCGACGCGCACACCAACCGCAACCAACACTGTTCCAACCTTCCAGCCCGCAACAAATACGCCCACAACAACCGTCACCCCAAGCAAGACGAATACACCGTCTGGATGCCCGGAAACCACATTCTCCGTTGGCCGTCCTGCAACCGCGTCCTCTGTCGGCGGTGGCAGCACAGCGGCAATGGCTGCCGATGGCTTGTATGGAACGCGCTGGGAAAGCCTGTTCAGCGACCCGCAATGGATTCAGCTGGATTTCGGCACGACAGCGACTTTCTGCCGCGTCAAACTGAATTGGGAAGTTGCGGCGGCCTCGGCCTATCAGATTCAGACCTCCGATAATAGCAGCACGTGGAACACCATCTATAGCACCACGACCAGCACTGGCGGCTTGCAGGACTTCCCGGTTTCCGGTAGCGGGCGCTATATTCGTATGTATGGCACGGCACGCACCACCACCTTTGGCTATTCGCTCTGGGAATTTGAAGTTCACGGAACCGGAGGCTCAATAATTCCAAGTTCAACACCAATCCCAACACTTCCGGGCGGCAATATCGATCTCGGTCCGAACGTCAGCATCTTTGATCCGTCTATGTCCAGCGCGACCATTCAGAGCCGCCTGAACCTGATTTTCGATATTCAGGAAAGCAATCAGTTCGGGACAGAGCGCCACGCCTTCCTGTTCAAGCCGGGTACATATTCCGTTGATGCCAATATCGGCTTCAATACACAGATTTCCGGTCTGGGCTTCTCTCCGAACGATGTACAAATCAATGGGTGGGTACGCTCCGAAGCCGACTGGTTTGGCGATAACGGTACGCAAAACTTCTGGCGCTTCGCGGAAAATATGTCGGTGACGCCGCCAGATGGCAACAACCGCTGGGCAGTCTCGCAGGCTGCGCCATTCCGTCGTATGCACGTTCACGGCGCGTTGCAGCTTGATCCACGCAATCACGGTTGGTCGAGCGGTGGCTTCATTGCCGACTCCGTAATCACTGGACAGGTAGGCTCTGGTTCGCAGCAGCAGTATTTCACACGCAATTCCCAGATCGGTAGCTGGTCGAACGGCGTATGGAATCAGGTCTTTGTGGGTGTCAACGGCGCTCCGGCGCAGTCGTTCCCGAATCCACCCTACACTGTCGTCGGTCAAGCGCCGCTGATCCGTGAGAAGCCGTTCCTGTATGTCGATTCGGGCAACAACTACTTTGTTTTTGTGCCTGCGCTCCGCGCGAATGTCAGCGGCACAACATGGAATGGCGTAACGCCTGCCGGAACATCGCTGCCAATCAGTCAGTTCTATATCGTCAAGCCGGGCGCAACCGCCGCCGACATCAACAATGCGCTGGCTTCCGGTAAAGACCTGCTCGTTGCGCCGGGTGTCTATCACCTCGATCAGACGATCAACGTCACACGGGCGAATACAGTGGTGCTTGGCCTCGGTCTTGCCACCTTCATCAATGACAACGGCGTCGTCCCCATGCGCGTCTCCGATGTCGATGGTGTGAAGATCGCCGGGTTGCTGTTCGATGCAGGTACGACGAACGCACCTGTATTGCTCGAAGTCGGGCCAACGGGTTCTTCTGCGAGCCATGCTGCAAATCCCACCTCAATCAGCGACGTGTTTATCCGCGTCGGTGGTGCGGTTGCGGGCAAGGTCACGAACACGATGATCATCAACAGCGCTAACGTGATTGTTGACCACACCTGGATTTGGCGCGGCGATCACGGTGCAGGCATCGGCTGGACAGTGAACACATCCGATACAGGTCTGATCGCCAACGGCACAAACGTCACGATCTACGGTCTGTTCGTGGAACATTTCCAGAAATACAACGTGATTTGGAATGGAAACGGCGGGCGCGTCTACTTCTTCCAGAACGAACTGCCCTACGATCCGCCGAATCAGGCTGCCTATATGAATGGCTCAACACGCGGTTATGCTGCGTACAAGGTGGCGAACACGGTCACAACGCACGAAGCATGGGGACTCGGCAGCTACTGCTACTTCAATGTTGACGGAACGATCATCAACGATCACTCCTTCGAGGTTCCAAATACGCCGGGTGTCCTGTTCCATGATGTCCTAACCGTCTCGCTGGGGAACAACGGCACAATCCTGCACGTCATCAACGATACAGGCGCACAAACCCCAACCAACTCGACGCCAAGTAACGTCGTCAGCTATCCCTGATTCCTAAACAGGCATCGGCCAGTCTGATTCAATCAGGCTGGTCGATACGCCTTTCTTCATAAGTTCAAGTTGTGGTTATATCGGGGCTGTTCCGGGACGATGCAGGAGAAGGGGCAGCAGACCGACCTCTGGTGCGATTACGTATAGAACGTAACCATCGTTTGATCAACCTCGCGCGCCCAATTGAGAATCCCGCCTTCCAGATTCAGCAGGTTCTTGTAACCTTTGAACTGGAGCATTTCAATCGTGCGAATCGAACGGCTGCCGGAACGACACATGATCACAACGGGGCGATCCTTCGGAATTTTATCGAGATGACGCAGGATTTCCACCATGCGGATTTGGCGCGCAAAATCGAGCCTGGTGATTGCCAGTTCCCAATCTTCGCGTACATCAACGACGAGGATATTTTCCCCGTCATCCAGACGTTGTTTAAGCTCCATCGGTGTAATTTGAGCAATGACCGGTTCGGACATAATAGACCAGTCCTTCCATCAAAAATGACAAAAATTATATTTTCTCAGTATAAGACAAATTACCGCGAATACAAACGTAAAATAGTACCAGCGTCTGCCGGAGCGAGGGTAAGCAGGTGCAAATCTTCTTCCAGATGTGCAAGATCACAAGTCCCGGCAAGCGCCGACGTTACCCCCGGCGTCGAACGTACAAATTGCAGCGCGCGGACAGCATCGCTGGAAAGGTCGGGGAAGGCTTCGCCAAGCTGTGGCACAATCGGCACAGTCAATCGCCCCTGATGGATTGGTGCGCTGGCGATTACCGTCAGGCCGAGTTCTTCCGCCGCCTCGACTGGATTCAAAAATGCTTCGTTGACCTGTTGATTTTCGAGTGCGAAGGCTTCCGGCATCATGGCATTATAAGGTAGCTGAACATAGCGCAGGTGGTGATTTTCTCCTGCCACTTCATAGGCGAAGCTAACCATTTCTGCCATCGACAGATAATCTGGTGACTTTGGCGGGATGCGGAAGCCTGTCCATGTCGCCAGTCCCCACGCGCGAATAAAACCCTTTTCGACAGATTGTTCCATCATTTCGATAGCATCGAGCATTCGCCGCCGGAATGTCTCCCGGCTGAGAGTCAGGCGCTGTGTTTCCGGGTTATGGAGATAGTAAATATCAATCGTTTCGACGCCGAGATTGGCGCGGCTCTGGGCGAGGCTCTGCTCCAGAAAACCCGGTGCGATGCAATGCCGATATTCGGCTACAAAATCGTTGGCGTGGGCAATGCCCGTATTCAAATAGCGCTCGGAAACCCATGCTTTGGGGTCGATAGGTTCGGCGGTATTGAAAGGGACGTAGCCGCCTTTGGTGGCGATGACAACTTCCTCGCGCCTGATCGTGCCAGCTTCCAGCGCATCCTGTAACGCCTTCCCGATAGCGCGTTCGCTGCGCTGATACCGATAGCTGACGGCAGTATCGATCAGGTTACAGCCGAGTTCAAACGCGCGTTTCACAGTAGCATGATAGGCCGCATCAATCTCATCGGTGGCTTCGTGGCGGGCTGTTCCAAGTCCGATAGAAGCAAGTGTCAGCCCATCAGAAGACAAGCGGTAGGTATTTAGTCCTGCTGCGCGGTTGGCGAGGCTCTGCGTTGCTTCGGGGGTGGCAAATCCAGCTATCATGGTCACGACCTTTCGAGAAAGGTAGTTTACAGTATAGTACAGGGAAAACAAAAGAGAGGTACGAATAGTCGCGCCTCTCTTTAACCTTACCGATCAGGTTCGGTCAGGAGCGAGAATTACTTCTCTTCCTTAACCTTCAGCTTATCCCAGTCTGCCTTGGAGACAAACTTGGTCAGCTTGCGCCCATCGTATTCACCGCGAATACCATAGGTGACGCGACCAGAGTCGGACTTGAAGGTCACTTTCGTGATGTTCTTCTCGTCTACCGACACCTTCTTTTTAGTCTTCACGTCATAAAACTCGATGGCCATCTTTGAAAACTCCTTTCGGTTTTGGCTTGCTGCGCTCCTGTGTGCGTCAGCGTGTGGCACATTATAGGCTGAATGCTCTCCTTGTCAAGCGATCAATAGGCTTGGAACAGGGGAAAAACATAAAAAATAGGCCATTCGTCCGATATGAGTGTGGTTTTGTTCTATATTTTCGGACGAAAAACCCGCATGGCTAACGGTTTTCTACGTCAACTGAAAGAGTTTTCCAACTTCTCGTAATTTGGCTACTGGACGCAGATCAATATTTCATGAGCAAATGAGAGTTGTCTCTGTCAGGATAGGGCAGAAACACTATTTCAGCGAATAGAGGCCGAAAATGTTGCCTTCAGTGTCCATACATGAGGCATACCACCCGGCTGGCCCCATCGAGGTTTTCGGCAAAACAACCTTGCCGCCGACCTTTTCGATACGACCCAAATGGTTGGTCAGGTCTTCGCCAGCATCAAAATAGGCATACACACCTTTATCTGATGGCTCGAAATCCTTTGTCTGGTTGAGCGAGATTCCGGCAGTCCTGCCGCCATCACCATCAAACAATGTGCTTGTTTTGCGGACGCCATCATCGGTGACTTCGGTAGCTTTTAGCTCAAACACGGTCTGATAAAACTTCAGCGCGCGATCCAAATCCTTGACAGGAATTTCTATCCAGACAGCACTGATCATTGTTCATTTATCCCTTGTTGTATATAGAACATATGTTTGATTATAGGGTCAAGCCTGTGATTTGTCAACCAGACGAGGGGATTTGAAACGAAACGAGGCAATCCATAGATCGCCCCGTTTGCAAAAATTAGATGCCGTTAGCCTTATCAGCCTGTTCTTCTAATCCGTATCATGGTTACGCCATGCGGGATAACCTTGCTGCTGAAACCGCCCGAATATGTCCCGCCACGTCCATCCCACAGGTCTGTCACAGACGCGCGGTTGATGCTCTGGTCAACGTCCTTCCAGTTGACGGTGATCTGGGCTTCGGCCCCGGTACGGTTGAGCAGCACAATCGCCCATTCGCCGTTGCGCGCCAGGCGCTTCGACCAGACTTGCAGCCCCGGTGAAGGCTCGGCAATCTTTATGCCCTGTACGCCTGCCGGGTCCTGGTCGATGGCGATCACATTGCGGTTTTTCAGAATGAGCAGATATTGCCGATCCAGTTTGGCAACGTCGTTACTCATGATCAGCGGTGCGCCGGAGATCGCCCACAGGCTGAACATGGTTTTATATTCTGTTGGCGTCATGCCGCCATTGCCAATTTCGAGCATGTCCGGGTCGTTCCAGTATCCCGGCTTCTGGTAGCGGGCATAGCCAGCGTTTTCATCGAAGTTCGCCAGCATTTTGTCCCATTTGTCCGAAATATCACCATAGGTGCGTCCGAGATGACCCGTTCCGGGCATCCATTCGCGGAAGCCAAAGGTAGACATGCTGAAAATCATCGGGCGTCCGGTCTTTTTGATCGCTTCCGCCATGATCTGATAACGCTGGCGGATTTCGTTTTCATCGCCAATCAATGGGCAATTGTCATATTTGACGTAATCTACGCCCCACGAGGCGAACGTGCGCGCGTCCAGTTCCTCGAAGTTCTGCGAACCGAGCCGTGCCGCACACGTCGTCGGGCCACGACTGGAATACAGGCCAAATTTCAAGCCCTTGCTATGGATGTAATCCCCGATGAACTTCATGCCTTCGGGGAATCGCTTCAGGTCGTGCTGCAAGCGTCCGTCGTTATCCCGATCCCCGCGCTGCCAGCAGTCGTCAATAATGACATACTTAAAACCAACGGCAGCCAATCCTGTTCGCACCAGCGCATCAACCTGCTCCTGGATCATCTTGGTGCTGACATCGCACTGGAAGCGCTGCCATGCGTTCCAGCCCATTGGCGGGGTACGCGCCAACCCGTCATCCCGCGCGAAGGCAGGTTCGACAGAGGCACTCCCCAGCGTTCCAAAAAGCAATACGATTACGACAAAAAATACAGTCAAACGAATGACTCTGTTCATCCTCTATCCTGACACTCGGTGGGCAATTTCGGCGGCTTTGCGGTATGCTAGCCCGCAAAATTCGGCGGGATTGTATCCAGAATCGGGATAAACTGTCTATAGATCATGGCTAAATCGTATGATGCAATCGTAATCGGACTGGGCGCAATGGGAAGCGCTACAGCCTATCATCTCCAGAATCAGGGCTTCAGGGTGTTGGGAATCGAGCAATATTCATTGGGACACGCTCTCGGCAGTTCCTATGGCGAATCCCGTATTATTCGCTACGCCTATACTCACCCAACCTATGTCGAAATGGCAAAACACGCCTATCCGCTCTGGCAACAGGTCGAACAGGAAACTGGCAAAAAGCTGGTGGAGATTACTGGCGGCATCACCTGGGGCAAGGCAGATAACACCGATTTTCAGGATACAAAAAGAAGTCTGGAAACAATAGGTGTCCGGCATGAGGTATGGAATCCATCGGAACTGCAAAAGCGCTTCCCGCAGTTCGTGTTGCCAGAGGATGAACTGGCGATCTTTCAGCCCGACGCGGGTTTTGTCCGCGCTACTGATAGCGTCTTGACGCACGCGCTTGGGGCGCAGAAGCTGGGTGCGGATATTCTCGCGGAGACGTCCGTCACCCATGTTGAAATTCTGCCGAATAGCGTCACGGTCAAAACGGCTACAGAAGCCTACACAGCAGCGCATCTCGTCATTACTGCTGGCCCCTGGGCAGGTAGAGTGCTTGGCAATCTTGGGTTGAATCTCCCACTACAGCCGACACGTGAAATTCTGACCTTCTTTGCCACCGAACAACCAGAACTCTTCACGCCGGAACGCTGCCCGGCCTGGATTTATCACGGTGAAAAAATCTACTACGGGATCGCCAATGCCGATGGTGTTTCCGGCTTCAAGGCAGCGCAGCACGGACGCCACGAACCCACCGACCCGGCAACGATTAATCGTGTCACCGAAGATAGCTATGTTGAAGAAGTGCGCTCATTCCTGAATAAATATATTCCGAAAGGGGCGGGCGAACTGCTCAAAACCTATGTGTGCATGTACACCATGACGCCAGACGAGGATTTCATTATTGATTGGCATCCAGAACATCGCCATGTGACCATTGGGGCAGGGTTCAGCGGTCATGGCTTCAAATTCGCCACCCTGATCGGCAAGATGCTTGGCGATATGGTGATACGCGGTACGACTGAATTTAGCAGCGATCTATTCAAACTGAGTCGATTTGGAAAGAAATCATGATATTGCACATCGTCAAACAGGAAACATGGGAAGCGGCGAAAGCTGCCGGAGAATATCGCGCGCAGATCGAACAGGATGGTTATATTCACTGTTCGACAGAAACCCAAATGCCCGGCACAGCAAACAAATATTATGCTGGACAGCACGGGCTAATTCTGCTGGTGATTGACCCCGAAAAGTTGATTTCACCGCTGCGGTTTGAACCCTCTGGCGGATGGTTGCTGGAGAATCCGGGTAGGCCGCATAGCGAGTACGTCGGTGAATTGTTCCCGCATATCTACGGCGTGATCAACCCGGATGCAGTGATTCGTACTATCCCTTATAGGCCAGACGAAAACGGCAAGTTCGGGGCTATCTCCTTATGAGCGCATCCCGGCTTGTGAACATTTCCCCAATTTTTAGATGAGAGCGGCTTTCATAGTGAGATAATTCATCTATTTATGATACACTAACCATACTTCTATCGCGTTCATTCGTTTCTATATAATTCAACACATTGTTGCAGAGGTTGGAATAATGACATACACAATTCGCTGGATCACGGAGCCTCGTTGCGCGCTCGTCACACTGACAGACAAAATAGAGGGGGCCGAGGTCGAAGCGTTGATGGCGGAAATCACGACGATTCTGGAACAACACCCGACCACTTTTCATATGATCCTCGATACGAGCAGCCGCCCAAATCTGCAATTCAATATATTCAAAATCCCTTCGGCATTAAAGGTCGCCGGGCATGAGCGCTTTGGCTGGCTGTCTTCCGTCGCGCCGACCAGTCTGGTCAGTTTCTGGATGGAAGGATTGCATCGGATGTTCGGAATGCGATTCAAGGTGTTTGCCTCGATAGAGGATGCACAACAATTTGTTGATGGCATAATGAGGCTGGAACAGACCGCGAACAGCGGGGGACAAACCGAACTTCCCCCGACCTGATTTGTTTTCCCTGACTGGCAGTTTTATTCGACTTTATCCGCGATAATGTGCATCGCTGTCGCTGTGTTCGTTGCCAGTGGCACATTATGGACATTGCAGATACGCAACAGCGATTGAATATCGGGGTCGTGTGGCTGGCTGGCAAGCGGATCGACAAAAAAGAATACGGCTTCGATTTTTCCCTCGGCAACCATCCCGGCAATCTGTGCATCGCCACCCATCGGCCCGGAGAGCATCCGGGTAACTTCCAGCCCTGCCTTTTCGTGAATCAGGCGACCTGTCGTGCCGGTGGCAATCAGGCGATATTGCTTTAGCTTGTCCTTATGCTGCATCGCAAAGGCGACCATATCGGCCTTCTTGCCATCGTGGGCGATGAGTGCGACGGTTTTCACTTCCAGTTTTTCTTCCAGAGCGGGCATTTTTCCTCGTCAATAGTTGCCTGAATTGTAAACACAGAATTATAGTCGGGCGACAACGGATATTATTTCCCCGTAATTTTGCCAAACCCGGTGCAAAAAGAGCTGTCCGCGAATACCGATTATCCATCGTTCCACTTTTCAATATAATCTGGGAGTGCGTTTATGCGCGTCTGATGCGATTTTTACGCGAATCATACGGAGATCGCCTATGATGGCTATTAATAACTATCAAAACGAGGGGAGGTTCATACCCCTATGAACCTGAATAATTTTACCAATAAAGCGCAGGAAGCAGTAATGAGCAGCCAGAGCATCGCTGCTGAATATAGCGCTCCCGAAATTGAACCTGCGCATTTACTGCTGGCATTGCTTCGGCAGCAGGATGGCGTCGTTCCACAGGTCATTGCCAAAGTCGGCGCGCGTCCGCATAGCGTTATCGCTGAAGTCGAAAATATGTTGAACAGCCGCGCAAAGGTATCGGGGAGCAACATGCAGGCCAACCTGCAACGCGCCACCGTCGATGCCCTCACGCGCGCCGAAAAAGAAGCTCGTCAGATGAAGGATGATTTCGTCAGCACGGAACACATCTTGCTGGCGCTGACATCGAATAAAACGATGGGCGATTTCCTGCACCGTCAGGGCGTGGATTATGATTCGGTACTCAAAGCGCTGGCAATCATTCGTGGCGGCCAGCGTGTCACCTCGCAAGACCCGGAAGGTACATTCCAATCCCTCGAAAAATATGGGCGCGATCTGACTGCGGTAGCACGGCAGGGCAAACTCGATCCGGTGATTGGGCGTGACGAAGAAATCCGGCGCGTGGTGCAGGTGCTGAGTCGTCGTGGCAAGAATAACCCGGTGCTGATCGGTGAAGCGGGCGTTGGTAAAACCGCAATTGTCGAAGGGCTGGCGCAGCGGATCATCAACGGAGATGTGCCAGAGGGTTTGAAGGAAAAGCGGATTATTGCGCTGGACATGGGCGCACTGGTCGCAGGCGCGAAGTATCGCGGTGAGTTCGAGGAGCGCCTCAAGGCTGTGTTGAAGGAAACCACCGACAGCGAAGGTGAAGTCATCCTGTTCCTCGATGAATTGCATACCATTGTTGGCGCGGGCAAGGCCGAAGGTTCGATGGATGCCGGAAACATGCTCAAGCCGATGCTGGCGCGTGGCGAACTGCACTGTATTGGCGCGACGACGCTGGATGAATATCGCAAATATATTGAAAAAGACGCAGCCCTGGAACGTCGTTTCCAGCCCGTGTTTGTCGAAGAACCATCTGTGGAGGATACGATCAGCATCCTGCGCGGCTTGAAGGAACGTTATGAAGTCCATCATGGCGTGCGGATTCAGGATAGCGCGGTGATTGCCGCTGCAACGCTTTCCGCACGCTACATTCCGGATCGACAGTTGCCAGATAAAGCGATTGACCTGATCGACGAAGCCGCGTCGCGCCTGCGTATGGAAATTGATAGCAAGCCTACCGAAGTCGAAAACGTAGATCGCCAGATCATGCAGTTGGAGATCGAGCGCGAAGCCCTCCGCAAGGAACGCGATGCTGCCTCGAAGGAACGTCTGCACAAACTGGATAACGAACTGGCGAACCTGCGCGAATCCGCAAATGCCCTGCAAGCGCGTTGGCAGAGCGAAAAAGGCACAATCAGCGCCATTCGGGATGTGAAGGCCAAACTGGACGAAGTGCGGATCAAGCTGGAACAGGCCGAACGCCGCTTCGATGTGGAAACCGCTTCGCGCATCCGTTACGGTGAACTGCCCGCACTGGAAAAGCAACTGGCAGATGCCGAAGCCAACATGATTGAGATGCAGCGCAACGGCTCAATGCTCAAGGAAGAGGTTGATGGCGATGAAGTGGCGCGTGTCGTGGCGAAGTGGACAGGCATCCCCGTCACCAAGCTGCTCGAAGGCGAAATCGAAAAGCTGATGAAGATGGAAGATCGGCTACATGATCGCGTGATTGGTCAGGATGAAGCGATCCGCGCCGTGTCCAATGCGGTACGTCGTTCGCGCGCTGGTCTGCAAGACCCGAATCGCCCGATGGGATCGTTCCTGTTCCTGGGGCCGACAGGTGTTGGTAAGACGGAACTAGCGCGTGCATTGGCCGAGTTCCTCTTCGATGACGATAGCGCCATGATCCGCATCGACATGAGCGAGTATCAGGAAAAACATACTGTCAGCCGCCTGATTGGTGCGCCTCCCGGCTACGTTGGCTATGACGAAGGCGGTCAACTGACGGAAGCGGTACGCCGTCGCCCGTATGCAGTAGTGCTGTTCGATGAAATCGAGAAGGCGCACCCGGAAGTCTTCAACGTCTTCCTGCAATTGCTGGATGATGGACGCCTCACCGATGGTCAGGGGCGCACGGTGGATTTCAAGAACACCGTTGTGATCATGACCAGCAATGCAGGCAGCCAGATCATCAAGCAAATGGCGGGCAAAGAGCCGGATAGCCGCGTTCGTTCCGCTGTACTGGCAGAACTGGATCGCTCGTTCCGTCCCGAATTCCTAAACCGTATTGATGAGATTGTGCTATTCCACAGCCTCACGCTCGAACACATTCTCGAAATCGTGGGCGTACAGTTGAACCATCTGCGGAAGTTACTTGCAGCGCGTAACATCACTATCGAATTGACAGAACGCGCTGCGCGACACCTTGCCGAACAAGGCTATGACCCGGTGTTTGGTGCGCGTCCGCTCAAGCGCGCGATTCAGCGCCAGTTGCAAGACCCGCTGTCGATCTACATCCTGCAAGGCCAGATCAAGGAAGGTACGCATATTCTGGTTGACCTTTCCGAAGACGACTCCAGCTTCGTGTTCAGCGAAGGCGAACGACAGGTTGTGGGATAACATCGGGCTATAAATGTCAATTGAAGCGAGGGTATCAATAAAATCACTGATACCCTCGTTTCGTTTTTTGTGGAGGAAATATTTTATCGTTTTTAATTCAAAATTCTTTTATCACGTCATGGGTCTTTACAAAGCAGATACATAATGTTAATTTGATCAAACCAAAGCAGGTGCGACGAGGGGCATCATGGAACAGGAACACTTTTCCCCAGTACCCAATGAATTAGAAACATCCAAAGGCACTATTAAATTAGCTTCCAGACTGGAAGCCAGATTTCTGGCGCATATTGATAAAAAAGCGATTGATTGGCTTTATGAGCCTGAACGTGTCGGCAAAATGAAATATTTTGTTGATTTCTATTTACCCAAATTGGGCGTATGGGTTGAGGTAAAAGGAATTCTCCAACCCATAGATGAGCTTCAACTTCCCCAGGTTGCCACCGTCCTCAAGCAACGAGATGAATTACTATTCGTCTATCAATCGGATAATAAAGCCTCTTTGATCACCGAAAACGGATTTGAGTCAATCACACATCAGGAGTTGTGGAAACACCTGGAACTTCGCCAAAGCTGGACGCCTCCACAAAAATCATTTCTACAAGTACCCGAAACAATAAAAAGAAGAGAAAATACGCCGGGATATAACCAACGAAAAAAGAAACCATATGAGGAACGTCGGAAGCCTCGCCAGCAAAAACTTTTTTACGGGGTTGTTCTCAATGTAGCGGTACTCACAATAATTCTGACCTGGATTATTGTCGCCAATCGAAATAATTTTACATCTGTAGCTTTCAATTCTGCGACGGCAACTCTATCCAGACCACAGAATATATTGCCTGCCGAAACGCTGGTGCAAACAGCCATTCCCATATCAACGAAGATGCAAACACAAAAACCCGTCACCAAAACGCCTGTTCCTGCTCCGGCCACGCTTCCGACGATGAAGATAACAGCCTCATCTGTAATTGTCAGACAAAGCCCCGGAAACAGAATACAAAAAGTTAAAGAGTTAAAGACGGGAACTGTGGTGACAATCATTGGCTACGCTATCTATGAAAGCGAACAAACGTTATGGTGGAAAATTTCATCAAATGATGCCATCGTTGGCTGGATAGTACACAATCCAAAATTTGTCGAATTATACGATGTGAAGTTTAACGGCGATATTCCGGTAAATATTGACGAAATTCGACCATGATCCATTGAATATGGGGGCATCTTCTGAATTGTCCCGGTCTATTTAGTCAATTGTCCTACTCTCGAAACGGGCGTAAGAATATATACTAATGTTCTAGTCTGATCGGTGTCATTTTGTCCGCCGGGTTAGCCTTACGCTGACTCACAATTCAGGAAATCTCATGCCATTTCTGGGAGAATTAGCGGCTATCGGAACGTCATTGGCGTTCTCGATAGGTGCAACGTTGTTTACGATTGCGGGCGAAGCTGTCGGGGTGGGGGTCGTCAATCGGGTTCGGTTGGCGCTTGCACTCATTTTTACGATGATTCTGCATTTGCTTCTGATCGGGACGCTGTACCCGGTCAATGCCTCACCGGAAGCCTTTTTCTGGATGGGACTCTCCGGCCTGGTCGGGTTTGTCATCGGGGATGCCTTCCTGTTTCAAGGGTTCGTGATGGTCGGTCCGCGCCTTTCGATGCTCATGATGGCGCTTGCTCCGGTGTTGAGTACGATCATGGCGTGGGTGTTCCTGCGCGAAGGACTTGGCCTGATCGAAATCATCGGGATATTGATCACGATGGCAGGAATCGGGATTGTTGTCAGCGAACCACAGGCGAAATCCAAAGATGAAGCTAAACAGGCTGACCGCAGGAAGTATTTACTTGGTCTGCTGTTTGCCTTTGGTGGTGCGCTTGGTCAAGCCGGGGGAAGCCTCCTATCCAAGATCGGTCTTTCCGGTGGATTACCCGCCATTTCCGGGAATGCGATTCGGCTCACTGCTTCCGTGATCGTTATCTGGCTGGTGGCGGTTTTTCGGAAGGAACTGGTCACCACCTATCAAAGCGTTACCAAAAACCGCCGTGCGATGGGATTCATTGTTGCGGCAACCTGTGCGGGGCCAGTTATCGGGGTTTGGCTGGCGCTGACTTCGGTACAACTTGCGCCGCTTGGGGTCGTGACGACGCTGCAATCGCTCCCACCGATTTTCCTTATCCCGATAAGCTATTTTGTATTCAAGGAGCGTATCACACGACAAGCCGTGATTGGTACGATTGTCGCCCTGATAGGAAGTGTGCTGCTGTTCTTCTAGGATACAGATGGTGGTTGTTAGCGGACGGGCAGAAGCCCGTCCCTGCAAATTATGTAGATAGAGACGACATCCCTGGCGTCTTCTGGTCAATGACTGGTGGGACTGAGGATCAAACGCTTTCAGTCCCGTTTTTGTTGGTTGTCAAAGGTTTCAGGAGCCAGACGTTTTCTTTCGCGGCACATTTCCCCTTCAACCCACCTGCTATATCCAGACTTGAGAGACAGGATATTTCGTAGCGATCTTTATAGTGACGATTAACCTCCTCGTTCGGTACAGAAAAGGGTGGGCCATCCATCAGCTTTTGATCGTATTCGTAAGTAATCAATAGCTGCGGCGCATTATCTGTAATATTAGTGACATGGCTGGTATAGCGAATACGAATTTGTTCAGGCAGAGCTACCAGCGCCGCCCGGTCAAAGATGGCATCAACAGTGCCAAGTGCATTGAGCGTGAGATCAAAAATATCTCCCACAAAAACCTCTATATCTACAGCGCTGTAGCGCTTTACTCCACCAATCTCTGTTACTTCCGGTTCTACTCCAAGTTCTGCAAATAATTGCGTGATCGCCAGTTCGCTCAATTCTGCTCCCGCAACCTTGCAGCCATTGGAAAGCAGCCACGCAATATCCAGCGTTTTTCCGCATAACGGTACAAACACGCGACTACCTTCCGCTATAGAGAGTGTGTTGAACCACGCAACCAATAGCGGATTCGCTTTACTTTGGTGGAAACTAATATCGTTGGTTTCCCATCGTCGATGCCAAAAATTTGCGTCCATGAGAACTCCTCTTTAACGTTGCATTGATATTTCGATATGGAGTAGCATACAACTTCAAGTCAACTTGAGGTCAATAGTGGAAAAAACATTCTGGATATTGGGGAAGAGGCAAAGCGTTCCGGGCTATCGGTTTCAACCCTGCGTTTCTAGAGTGTGTTATGAACTATTTCTAGCCACCGGACACTGAACAAAAGTTCAAAAAAGAGACAGATGGGACAGGCAA
>CAYSOC010000085.1:0-28036 GCA_964432445.1 uncultured Anaerolineaceae bacterium | reverse complement strand
TATGGCAAGCCGAACGTCGCTACGGTTCAACTTGGCGCAGAAGCATTCAACGCTGATCCGAGTAAAGCTCTCGCCGCCGCTAACGATTCAATCGCCAAAATCACAAAGGCGCTTATCGCAGCCGGGGTTGCTGAAGCGGACATCCAGACCCAGAATTTCAACCTGTACTCGACCACTCCACCAGTTGAGCCGGGCAAGGCCCCCGACCCCGCCGCACGCACCTATCAGGCGCAGATCACACTGACGGTCAAGGTGCGCGACATCACCAAAACCGGAGCCGTGATTGATGCGGGTATTCAGGCAGGCGTCACCAACATCTATGGCTTGAACTTCGGCATTGATGATACAACAAAGCTGGAAAGCGAAGCCCGTACAAAGGCGATTGAAAATGCGCGTAACCGTGCTTCCGAACTCGCCAAAGCGCTCGGTGTCAAGCTGGGCGACCCGATCATCATCGAAGAAGGTCTGAACAATGGCGCTGTCCCGATTGCCGAAGTTGCCTATTCTGGCAAGGGCGGCGGCGCACAGGTTGCTGAAGGCCAGCTTTCTGTCGGCGTCAATCTCACAATCACCTTTGCTATCAGCAAGTAGGTAACGTAAATTCGGGATCAGACGCCCTCATCCCCCAGCCCTTTCTCCCGCAGGCGAAGGGGAGACAAACGGGCATGGAAATCCCTCTCCTGCGGGAGAGGGATTCAGGGTGAGGGCAATCTACCACACCACTCCTGTTATCCCGAATCCACATTAGGTAATCTCTCTACCCAACAAAAAACCTGCTCCGCAATGGGGCAGGTTTCCCGTACTATCAGATCAAACCAGCGGCTATTTCTTTGGCGTTGTGGTGCTGTTGCTCGTGTTGCTGCTGGCGGGCGTCGTGGTCGGCGCTGGCGTCGCGGGTGCGGTGGTGCTGCCCGGCGTTGGGCTGCTGGCGGGCGTCGTAGTTGGCGCGGGCGTTGTACTGTTGGTTGCTGGCGCAGCCGGAGTCGCGGGTGCAGCGGGCGTTGTGGCTGCCGGAGCCGCCGGGGTCACGCCATCCGATGCTTTGGATTTTGCATCCGCTTCATCGGTTGCCAGCGTGATACGCTCCATCAGGCCGACCATGTTGAATAGTTTCCGATAGTGTGAAGCCAAACCGAAGGCAAACACCCGCCGTCCTGCCTGTGTCGCGTCCTCTACAAGACTGATCACAAGGCCGATTCCAGCACTGTTCATATAATCGGTCTGGTCAAAGTTGAGCGCAACGGATTTCACCTTTGCGCGTGCCAGTTCGTTGTACGCTCCATAGGCCGTTTCGCGCGTCTGAGCAGTCACATCACGCGGAAAATCCAGAAAACCGAGCGTCCCTTCCTGGCGGAATAGCACGTCACCTTTTGCCATATTGTAAACCCCTGTGAATTATTTCTTGTCAGCGTCGCTATTGTCTTCGGGCGCGCGCAGGTAGATTATCATCTTCACCTGATTACCGCCATTGGGAAGCCGGGTAATTTCGACTTCATCGACCATCTGGGAGATGAAAAACATGCCCCAGCCGCGATTGTCTTCTCCGAGTCGCCCCGGTTTCGGAATTTCATCTGGCATATTCTGCAAGCCTTCGTCGGCAACACTGATCGAAAGCTGCTCTCTATCGGCGGTCAGATAGACGGTGACCGAGGCCGTGCCGTTTTCCAGATTGCCGTGTTCGATGGCGTTCATACACGCTTCGGATACAGCGGTCTTCAGGTCTTCGATGCGATCCATACTGAATCCCATCTCTTCCGCGACGGCTTCCGCTGCTCCGCGCGCGACCTTTTCGTAGCCAAGCGTACTGGGCAGAAAAATCTCGACACGCTCTGGCAGCTTGGGCGAACTATTGGACATAATGACTCCTCACTGAAACTCGTTGATCAACCAATCGATCAAACTTCCTGAGACTTCATGACAACGACGGTAACGTCGTCCTGCGCTTCCAGACCGTCCAAATGCTGGTGAACGGCTTGCAAAATACAATCGACCAACTCCTTTGCGGAGATCGCTGGCGGTAAACCGTTCAGGAGTGATTCGAGGCGGTCAAACCCGAAAAACTCCTGGGTGTGGTTTTGGGCTTCAATCACGCCATCGCTGATGAACAGCAGCATCGACTCCGGCGCAAGGATAACTGTCTTGGAATTATAGTTGCTGCGTGCGCTTGCCCCCAGCGGATAGCCACCGACAGGGACAAATTCCCACCCGGCGGGCGTCCGAACATAGGGCTGCACCATACCACCGTTGGAAAGCTCGACGCGGCGCGTCATCGGATCATAGAGCGCAACCAGCAAGGCGCTGTTCATATTGTTCTGCTGCATACGATCCAGCAAGTTCAGATTCAACTGGTTGAGCAGCGAAGCGGGCGATTTATGCCGCAGCACTTCCTCACGAAGCGCCGTTGTAATAACGGCCATCAGCAGCGCCGCCGGGATGCCCTTGCCAGAAACGTCGCCTACGGCAACGCCGAGTTTGCCATCTGGCAGTGGCAGATATTGATAATAGTCACCGCTGACATGCCGCGCCGGGAGCGATTCGGAATAGATTTCCAGCCCTGAAATCGGAGGGACTTCGCTCGGCAGGAGGCTCGTCTGGATGGCATGTGCCGTTTCCAGTTCCGTCTCATACTGCTTGATTTGCAGTTCGTGAGCGCGCGCGTTTTCAATTGCCACGCACGCCTGATCTGCAAACGCTTCCACCAGTTCCTGATCGTCTGTGCCGAAGCGATTTTTGATAGTGCTGTTCAGGTTCAACACGCCGACAGCCTGATCACGCAACCGCAGCGGGACACCCATCCACGCTTCGATGGTTGACGAGCTAGCCATCGGATTCCAGCGCGGATCGTTTTTGGTGTCATTGATGACGACGGGTTTACCGGAGCGCACCACTTCGCGCGTGCCGCGCACCTTCTTGAGTTCCATCACATGCCCGATTTCTTCTTCGCTGCCTGCGCCGCGCGCTGCCGCTGTACGGACTTTCGGCGCTTCCATATCCTCTTCGTCATAATCGAGCAACACGACTGAAGCGCTGTCATAGGGCAGCAGTTGCGCCAGTTCATCGAGAATTTTGCTCAACACAACCGGCAATTCGAGGCTGGAATTCAGCGCCCGCGACATTTCCAGCAGGGTACGAATGGTAGAGCGGCGCTGATCTTCCTGTCGGCGGCGGTTGGCGCTGGTGATCACAAATCGCCCGATGAGTACACCAGCAACCAGAATCAGAAAGACGACGCCCAATCCCGCGAGGAACAACTGATTGACTGTCGCATAAATCGCGCTTTCGCCCTCGGTCACCAGACGGCTGGTGACGACAACCAGCGAGGGAAGGCTGCCGCGCGCTTGCGTGAAGCCGCTATAGGCCGGGACTGCGCCAGTATTGCGATCTTCTGTCGGATATTTCTCTTTCAGGATATAGGTAGTGTTTTTTTCCAGAAAGGTTCGCTCATTGAGATCGCTGGTATCCAGCCCGGCAGACTTCCACGAAAGTTCCGGGTCTGTAATCTTTTCATAGATAACCTGTGCCGGCGTCTGTGGCGAAATTACCCAAACCTGCGTTTTGTCAGAGATACGGAGTGGCTTCAGCCCTTCTCCGAAATATGCGCCCATATCCAGTTCAAAGGCCAGCGCTTCGGTGACATTGGCGCTGACGACCACCGGACTAACGAGCAGATAGAAGAATTTCTGCTGGCGAACATCGCCCGAAGAGCGCCGGAAAAACTGCACGCCGCCAGTCTGAACGATCTGCTGCATTCGGTCTGCCAGCGACCAGGGCAGTTTTTCGCCCTTGATAATCTGATCATTGATCGATGCAGGCCAGCCATAGACCGGAGCGCCCGTATCGTCCAGCCGAACAATGGATTTGATCACACCACTGCGCGCTGTCCCGGATTCGTTCAACAGCTTCAATGCCGCTTCGCGGGTGCTGCGTGTGGTGGATTGAATTTCGCTGTGCTGTACCATCCCCAGCAATTCGTTACCGAGACCGTTGAAAAATGCCTCGGCCTGTCGTGCGGCGGCTGTCGTCACCTGTTCCTGTGCGACGGCATTTTGCTCTGATAGTTGCCGCGTAATCTGTTGCGCGGGCAAAATGGTCAGTGCGCCGACCAGTGCCACCAATATCAACGCGCCGATGATGACCGCGCCGATCACAATCTGTGTCGGGCGCTCCTGCCAGGGGCTGCTGGCTACCTCTGATTTGTTCCTATTGGAGACGTTAGGTGCGCTTGTCACGGCTCTTCTTCCGGCATTATAAAAGGATTTCGCGGGATTATAACACGCACAATTCTGCAAGGGGAAAAAAGGACTTGCAAGGGGTTCAACGTTTCAGGTTTCTAACGATTGTAGAAATTCACAAATGCCAATCCGTTCCCATGAAAACAGGAACGGATCAAGCCTGGTCATGCCATGCCCGCGCTGCGATGATTGCGCGACGGATGCGCCCGGTTTCCAGATAATTCAGGCGCTGGGTTGGCTCGGTGAATCTGGCGGCGCGCGTCTGCACGAGGCGATAGGCCTCCTCAAGGAGTTGGGCGGCACGGGCGTCCTGCAAGGCATTCAGCACGATGAAGCCATTCATATAGAAGCGTAGCGGTTCATTCATCGTATTCAGGTCGATGGTCGGCAAGCCAGTGATCAATTCCGGGAGCAACTGGTCGATCACGTTGAAATCTTCCTGCAATTGGGCAGCATAGAGCAAGCCGGATAGCGCTTCGAGGGTCGGGCTGTGCTGATCCATCTCCCGATACAGAATATATGACTTCTCGAATGATTGACGTGCGCTGGCGATCCGTAATTCCGCCAGCATGATATAACCAGCGATAATCAACGCCGATGCCTGCTCCGGGCGTGCGCCGACAGATTCCGCCAGTTCCAGCGCACGGCTGGCCTGTTCGAGTGCCGCGCGCGATTGATCGCCCTCGTGATATTCATAATATAGTCGTGCCAGCGCTGTCCGCGCGCGGATTTCCCCGCGTCGAAAGCCGATTTTCCCGGCAATATCAATCGCCTGTTCAAGGAGTTTCTGCGAAGTGCTGTAATCCCCTTCTTCCAGCGCAATCACGCCGAGTTGAAACAGCGCTGTCGCTTCGCCGCGCCGATTGCCAATATCCCGGCTCAGGCGCAATGATTCCTCGTGGAAGGTGCGCTGGCGTGCCGGATCATCGCTGGTGAAGGCTGCCTGAGTCAGATTCAGGGCGCTGTTTTCGGCCTTGCGATCTCCGATTTCCCGGCTCAGGCGGAGCGCGGTTTCCTGATAGCGTTGCGCGGCGTCATGATCGCTCTGGCCTCTGGCGATGCGCGAAAGATTGGTCAGCGCAGCGCTTTCGGCACGCCGATCTCCGCATTCACGGCTGAGTTCCAGTGCGCGCGTTTGATAGTTTTCGGCAGCAACATAATCTCCCTGCGCGAATGCCAGAACGCCGAGATTGCGCAGGCTATCCATCTCGACAGCAGACAAATTGTTATTGCGGGCGAGTTCCAGCGCATTTTGAAGATTTTTGCGCGCCGCCGGATAGTTTGCCTGCCAGCCTTGCGCACGCCCCCACGCCAGCAACCCGGCGGCCTCGATTTCCGGCGCTCCGTGCTGCCGGGATAGCGTGACAGCGTTTTCGGCATGACGTACCGCGCTGTGATAATCGCCCGTGACCTCGGCATAGTTGGCGCGGCGCATGGCAACTTCGGCACGCTGACGCGGATTCCCGATCTGATTTGCCAATTCAAACAGCGCGTTTAGATCGCCCAACTGCGCCAGACGATCCCCGCGCAGGTTGTAGACTTCCTCGCGGGCGCGCAGTAATTCAAAGCGCTCCTGTGCATCTTCCACTGGCGTTAGCTTGAGCGCCCGCGACAGATAATTGATCGCGTCGACGCTGGCATAGCGCGCGGCAGCTTCCTCGCCCGCCATGCGTGCAAAATGGCGTTCTCTGGCAGGATCATTGGCCTTCTCATAGTGCCATGCGATCTCGGCGGCATAGACACGCAGGTTTTCGGCATGGACGTGTTCCAGCGCGCGTCCTGCCAGCGTGTGCAATTCCTGCAATCGTCCCTGTGTCTGGGTTTCATAGGCAGTGTCGCGCATCAGGGATTGCGGGAATTGCACCACTCCATTTTCGGAGAGCGTCCAGATCGAATGGGCGGCGACAGCCTCGATTTTTTCGCGCAGGTGCGCATCATTGAGCATAAATTCGAGAACGGGTAACTGTACCGCCTGTCCGAATACGGAGGCCATCTGCACAATCCGTTTTATGGGAGATGGCAGACGATCCAGACGGGCGATGAAAATGGCGCTGATGCTCGTCGGGACTTCTTCCAGTCCCTGCCCGGTGATGTCCCAGACGCCCTCTGCGTTTTGTTGCAACATCCCGCGTTCGCGCATATCGAGGATCAATTGCTCGATAAACAGCGGATTGCCGCCGGTCTTGTCTACCAGAAATTGCGCGGCGGCATCGGTCAGGGATGCGCCCAGCGTTTGCCGCGCCAACAGCCGGATCGCATCTGATTCGAGTTCTTTCAATTCGACCACTCCGAACGTTGTATCGCTGGCGAAATCGAAATCAGTGAGCAGCGGAGCGCGGCTGGTAATCAGCATCGCCCATGAACGCTGTTGCATGTGTTGTAGCAAAAATCGCACCAGACGCCGCGAATCCGAATCCAGCCCATGCCCGTTTTCGATCTGCATGATGACTGGCTGCTCCTGCGCGACCACTTCCATAAAGGCGCGCACTGCCGCGAGACTACCATCGAAACGCTCTTTGGGGTTGCTCAATTCGTAGGGCGAATCGGAAATCTGCAAATCGATCAATGCTGCAATAAAAGAATAGCCGATTTGCAACTCTTCGTATAATTCTGGCGAAGCGCGTTTCAATAAATTATCGAAAATAGTGTCGAAGCGTTCACGATTGACGGCTTCGGTATCGTGCGGGAATTGCTCGAAATATTCCTGAAAGAACGCCTTGAACGGATAAAGCGAGCGGCGCAGGATGCGATCTGGCGGGCAGGTGAACCAATAGGTTTGAAATTGCTGGCGCACCAGATGTTGCAATTCATGCGCGACCCGGCTTTTGCCGATGCCCGGTTCACCGTGAATATAGGCAACGCCCGCAAAACGCCGTTCCCGCAATGGCTGGAGCATCTGGGTCAGGGTCATTAATTCCGTTTCGCGCCCGACCAGCAATCCGCTAAATTCCTCGGCATCTTCGACCCGTTTCCCGATCAGGCGTGCCAGCGAAACGGGCTGATCCTTCCCTTTCACCTGTAGCGGCGGCAGGACGTACCATACTACCGATTCCAGCGTGCGTTTGTAGATACGCCCGCTACCGAGGACTTCGCCGGGTTGCGCGTGCTGCATCAGACGCGCGGCAAGATTGACTTCATCGCCCATCACGCCATAGGTGCGGCTGTTCACGCCGCCGATGACCCCCGCGTGCATTGTCCCCTGACTGATGCCGATCTGGATTTCCCGAATGAACGGCAATCCCGGCGGTGGCGTTCGCAATTCCATCGCGGCGGCAACTGCCCGCTGCGGATCGTCTTCGTGGGCGATGGGTGCGCCAAACGCAATATACAGATAACTTCCCTTATCGCCAATCGTTAGCTGGATGATCGCCCCTTCGTAGAGCGCGAGAACACCTTGTACATAACGAATATAACGATCCAGTTGTACGCCGCAATTTTCATCATGTTCAAAATCGATGCCCCTGAACCGCAGGAATAGCGCAGCTACCGGGCGCAGTTCGGCATGTAGTGTGTTAGCACCATCACGGAGATGTTCCCGAATGGCGGGTTGTATCCAGGGCAACACCTGGGTATCGGGTAGTTGTGAAATGGTAGGCCAGTTTGTTTCCGGGACGACACGGCGAAATCTGGAGATAACCGCAAATTCGCGCCCCTGTGCATCAGACCGACGTTCGAGAACTTCCAAATCCGAAGCCAGTTCGTCCAGCGTCGGCATATCGATCACAATTTCACCGCGTCGGATCAAACCCTCGGCGCTGGCAAGCCGATCTATCATCTGCCCGGAGAGGGTATCTTGTAGCTGAACCTGCGGCTCACCCACCACGAAGCGCTGCACATCTCCGCTCGTCACGCTGATTTTTACGCCAAAGGTGATCGGTTGACGTTCTGGCAAGACGACGGGGGCCAGTTTCTGGATAGCATTCTGAATTTTGCGGGCAGCGCTGACGGCACGCGCGGCTGGCGAATCGCTGTTTTCCCATTCGCCAAACCAGCAGGTGATCGCGTCGCCGCTGAAATAGATCACGCTCCCGCCATAGTTATTGACAGGGGCGATCAGCGCGTCATAAATCTGGTTGAGGTGGCGGGTAAGTTCTTCCGCGCCATAGCGTGCGCCATGTACCAGCGTGAGCGCTTCGGCAAGCGGCACAAAGCCGGAAATATCCGCGAATAGCGCCGCCCCCCGGCTGCGTTCCGGGAGCGTCGTACCGTGCGCCATTGCCTGCCGCCGATCCATCGGGATGTAGTAGAGCGCTGTCTGATCCATCGCCTGTCCGTACTTCTCACAAGTAGTATAGGCACAGCCGCATAAACCCGCAATGGCATTGGATGGCATCCACAGTTATAAAACGTTACCTGATTAATAGGGTCAACGGACGCTTGAACCGTATAAATCGGAACTACTCTTCTCCGTCGTCTGTTTCTAATTCTTCGTCGTCTTCCATATCGGATGCGTCGGATTCCTCTTCTTCCATATCGGTGGGCGCTGTTACATCCCGACCAGATGCGATATTGGAGGCAAAAATGTCCGTTGGTGCAAATCCCTTTTCGGAGGCTGTATTCCACACAGGAAAGTCATCCCGTATGATGCTGCCTGATGTTCCTTCATCGGGCGCGGGGCTATACCCTGTTCCAAGGAGAGAAAATGGCTGCTTTCCTAACCACACTGGTGGAAACAGGGACTGTGGAATATCCGACTGATACGCCGCATGGAATGGAGTATCCGTCAGCGCTGCCGCTTCTTTTTCAAATCCCCAATTTTCCTGAAATAACCCGGTTGATGGCGCTGGTTGCAAGCTATCTGTCAATTTGCTTACTCTGTTGTTGTATTCATCCTGTTCAGCGGGTTCCAGTTCCTGAACTACACTCTGATAGATTACCTCCTCCGCTATCTCTTTTTTTCCCCCTTTTGCATCCTTGCCTTTGAAACCGTAATGACCCGGATTTTTTCCTGCCATTACAAGAACGCTCAACGCTGGGATACGTGTAAGCCTCTCTCCTCCATTCAACTGATCCCCAAGAACATTTTGAATATGCTCCATCTGCCTGGCAACACCGCCCTTGCCCTGATAAGGCTCCGGGATGTTTGCGACAATTTTTGCCAGGTGAGCCTTTAATTTTTCCCTGATCATTAGCATACGGATCGAACGGGCGATATTTCGTTCCTGGACTTGAGCGCCGCCTCCATTGAGACCTAATTTCAGCGGGTCAAGAGAAGGATAGAGGAGTTCAGCAATATATCCAAGAGTTCCCCAACCTGAATGAAATTTCTCCAGAATATGCCCGGCTTGTGCATCACTGGTGATGTCGAACCACGCGAGATCGGTTTTTCCTTTTTTAATCACGATGTCTGGACGTGTCGCACCTCTGGTTGCTTGCAGGCGGATAGAATAGCCCGATGGAACTTCCGGCAGACCTGTTTTGCAGGCATATGATTCGATAGCATATCCGAACGCAGCATGAATGAACTCCCGACTCCCATCCTGTTGAAAGCCTGCATATACATCCAGCCAGCGCCGTGTATATCCATCTATTTCATCAAAAATTGGATCGTCGGGGTTGTTGAGTACGAAGTTATAGGATTCTTCAACCTTGCTGGACAGTTGTTCCAGAATGCCCTCTACGATCTCTGAATCTTCACTGTCCACCCAGTTGTATGTTTTTGCCGGAAAACGTTGTATTTGTGCGGCATCCGTTGAGCCATGTATCCGATTCATAGCAGCCTGATTGCCAGCAGTTTGCTGCCAATGGAGCATTTTGTTTTGCTTGTTAGTGATAGAGAGTGAATCTGATGCAGATAGATTATTTTGTGATAAAGAATCAGGAGTGGATAGTTGCGGTGGGGCTTGATGGGTGGTTGGTTTTGGCACTCGTTCAAAACGTAGTTTCATCAATCACAACACCTTCTCATCATTTAAATATTTGCCGGGCCATGAAAATATTCTTATAAAAATTACATATCGGCTATCTCCTCTTCAAAAATATTAGATAAAGAGTATAACATTATGTTGATTGGTTTTCATGTGGAGCCTCCCCGCTTTAGGTAAGCCGAACAACCGTCCCTTTTCAATCTCCAACCCGCATGATAGAGTACAAATCTACTCATTTATAGATAAGGGACGCCACGCATGAACAAGATACAGCCACGTCTCCCGCGAGGGATGCGCGATATTTTGCCCGCAGACATGCAGCGCCGCCATCATGTGATCCGCACGATCACCGATGTTTTCGAGACATTCGGGTTCGAGCCGATCCAGACGCCTGTCATGGAACTCAACCAGACCTTGATGGGCAAATATGGCGAAGATGCGGAAAAGCTGATCTATCATGCAAAGCACCCCGGCAGTGATGATGAACTGGCGCTGCGCTACGATTTGACTGTGCCGCTGACGCGCTTTTTCACCATGTATGAAAACGAACTGCCGATCCCGTTCAAGCGTTATCACATTGCTCCGGTCTGGCGGGCAGAACGTCCCCAGCGTGGGCGTTATCGTGAGTTTTATCAATGCGATGCGGATATTATCGGCATTCCGGGGCGCGAAGCTGATGCCGAAATCATTGCCGTCACCGTCACCGGGATTCAGCGGCTTGGTTTCAAGGATTTTGTCACGAAGATCAATTCGCGCAAACTGCTCACGGCCATTGGTCAGTTTGCCGGAGTTGAAGGTCAACAGCTTTCCGATCTCTATCGCACGATTGATAAAACCGACAAAATCGGACTGGATGGCGTCCGCGCCGAATTTTTGAAAAATGGCCTGCCCGAAGCCATCATCGACAGAATGCTGAAGCTGATCGCGGCGGCACAGGGTGAGGCCGGAATTGCAGCCGGGCGGCGTACCGTTGGCTATCTCCGCGAGGAAATGGGCGATCTGGAAATAGCCCAAAACGCATTAGATGAACTCGACGCACTCTTGAACAATCTGGAAATGATCGGCGGACTCGATCAGAACATCGGCCTGGATTTCACAATGGTGCGCGGTCTGAGCTACTACACTGGCCCGATCTTTGAAACCGGTCTGTTGAGCGACGATCCCGAAGAGCGCGTCGGGAGTATTTCCGGCGGTGGACGCTACGACGACCTGATCGGGATGTTCCGCAAAGAATCAATCCCCACTGTCGGCACAAGTTTCGGGATTGAACGCCTGATCGACTTGATGGATAAGCGTAGCTTATATCCTTCTTCGCTTGGCAAAACGGTGGTGCAGGTGATGGTCAGCATCTTCTCACCAGAGACGCGCGCCGCCTCGGTGAGCATTGCGACATTGTTGCGGAATGCTGGAATCCACACCGAACTGTATATGCAGGATAAGGGACTAGGTAAACAGTTCACCTATGCCGATAAAAAAGGGATTCCGCTGGTTGCCATCGTCGGGCCAGATGAACAGGCGGCGGGTGTGGTCAAGTTCAAGCGCCTCTCCGATGCTCTGGAAACGACTGTGAACCGCGAACAGGCCGCTGAAACAGTACGCAAGTTACTCTCGGTATAAAAACTATTTTGGTTGCTCATGGCTGTGTGCTGTGTGCAACCTTATATATCAGTAAAATTTGAAATACTTGAAGAATACACTAAACTTGTAAAAATCCTTACCTTGCCTCAATAAGGAGAACTATCATGCTATTTAATATAAAACTTGTACATTTAGGTTTACTAATCCTGATATCCTCATTGATGTCAGGCTGCACAACAATAGAATCGTCAAATGTTCCTAGTGCAACACAACAAAGTCTTACTATTGAAGCTGCTGTCGCGCAACGCTTTATGCAAACTGCCGAATGGGAACGGCAAACTATAGCGACCCAAGCCATCAAAGCGACGTTGTATGCTGCACAAACTGCCACTGTTGCCCCTCAAAAAACTATAGATGCTGAATTCAATCTGGCATTGACTGCGACGCAATCCCCAAAACAAACTAATGCTGCATCAACGTTACAGCTATCTCTACAAAAAACTTCAACTATTGTGTCGCAATACAATTTAACAGGTACATGGGTAGGCACTCTACATCAACCATCTGGTGGTTCAAGTACCAAATACAAATTTACTATGGTACTCAAACAAGACGGAATTTTTGTAACTGGCACTTCTCGAATTGAAAATGGAAACCATTTTGGAGAATTCCAGTTTACTGGTGAAATCAACAATGGGGTTATTAATTTCGAGGAGATTGGCTTGATAAAAGTATCTGAAGTTTCAGGATATCGGTGGTGTCTCAAAAAAGGGAAGTTGATACTGGCAAATACTCCCGCAACATCTTTGAACGGAACATGGTCTGGAAAAACCAGTTCGGCAAGTACGTGTGGTAGACAATCAGGTACATTAGAAATGCAATTAGAGTAACCCGCAATCAATCCATAGAGATTTCTATTTTAGAGCCAATAGAAAATCCTGTCGTTTGCGCAAACCACTCAGGGGCAAAACAAGATCACCCCTGAGCTACCCATACAAATTTTATAAGGTACGGTCTACCGCTTCGGCAACGCGACGCAGGTCCTTGACCAGCTTGGCGAATGCTTCGGGCTTCAAGGATTGCGCACCGTCGGACATGGCCTTGCTTGGATCACAGTGAACTTCGAGGATCAAACCATCGGCTCCGGCGGCGATGGCAGCCTTCGATGCGGCGGCGACATATTCGGCCTTGCCAGTGGCGTGGCTCGGATCAGCGATGATCGGCAGGTGGGACTTGGATTTCAGGACAGGGATCGCGTTAATGTCGAAGGTGTTGCGGGTAGCGGTTTCATAGGTGCGGATGCCGCGTTCACAGAGCATGACGCGACTGTTGCCGCGTGCAAGGATATATTCCGCAGCGAGGAGTAATTCTTCCACCGTCGCGCTGAGGCCACGCTTGAGCAGTACGGGCGTCTGTACTTCGCCTACCGCATTCAGGAGCGCGTAATTCTGCATGTTGCGCGCGCCGACCTGCAACACATCGGCATATTTGGCGACGGTTTCCACCAGGCCTGGTTCCATCACTTCGGTGACAATCGGCAGTCCGGTAACTTCGCGGGCTTCGGCAAGGATTTCCAGCCCCTTTTCGCCAAGTCCCTGGAAGGCATATGGCGACGAACGCGGCTTGTATGCACCACCGCGCAGAGCAATTGCGCCCGCTTCCTTGACCGCGCAGGCCGTTTCGATAAGTTGCTCACGGCTTTCGACGGAGCAGGGGCCGGCAATAATCCCGACGCGCCCGTTACCCATCTTCATACCGTTCAAAGCAATCGTCGTGTTTTGTGGATGAAAATCGCGCGACGCCAGTTTATAGGGCGAGCTTACGCGCATTGTCCGTTCAACGCCTTCCATTGTGAGCAAGATATCATCCTCGTGTAACTTGTTACCTTCTCCGACGATGCCGATAATCGTGCGTTCCTGACCCTCGGATAGATGTGCTTCCAGTCCGGCGTCCTTGATACGGGCAACGACAGCGGCGATACTTTTGGTGCTTGCACCCTGCTTCATAATAACGATCATGGTGAGACTCTTCCTTTTATAGTTCTACTTAACGGGCGTAAATCGAGACAACTCAACCGAGCGATCCGGGCGCAGGTTGACTGCTCCACGAATATAGACATGGTGAATATCAGACAGGCCAAGCGTGGTATTCCAGTGAATCAATACACGGATACACATCTTCAACCCTTTCGGAACAGCCATCTCGTGGCTGCACATAAGCGCGGTATCGTGCCAGCCAAGCTGACGCGCTGCCAGCGCCGGATATTCGGTATTCAGATCGGGGGTGGCTGTGAACCACATGCTAGCTACATCTTCCGCCACAATCTGATTGGCGTCAATCACCTGTTGAAGGAGTTCGCGCGTCCCCTCCAGAATGGCTTCGGCAGTGTTTTCCGTGACGGTGGTCGCGCCGCGCACGCCTCGGCAGATTTTTTGTTGATTTTGAATTTGATCGCTTCTGGTTGTATTCACGTTGTCCCTCAAAAACTCTGATCATCTCAAAAAATGGCGTCCGATACACAAACAAAAAGCGCAGAGCGGTATTTGCTCTGCGCTTCGCGTCCGTGTCATTGGATGTCGCTACTCAGCAGTACCCGCTCTAGCTTCCTTATTGCAGCTAAAGTAAAAGTAATAGCTAAAGTAGCCAAACCCAACGGGCTGGAACTTGGAATGGGCTATTACACAGATACAGTCTAACGGTTGCGACACAATCATTTCCTTTTGCATGATAGAGAGTAACATGGAACATCGTTAAAAGTCAACCACCACAGCAAAGATTGTGCATTCCGCACGAACTTGCATCAACGGGCATTTCGCAAACCAGTTATCAGAGTGCGTAACCCCTCGAACCCGTTTTTGTTGTATTCCCGGATCAGGGCGCTGCCGACTATTACACCGTCTGTCAGTTTGCCAACAGCGGAAACCTGCTCCGGCGTACTCACACCAAAGCCAACTGCCAACGGCGTTTCAGTTGCGGCGCGCACCCGGCTCACATATTCGGACAAATCCGCTGGGAGTTCCGAACGCGCGCCAGTGACACCCGTTACCGACACCAGATAGATGAATCCGCGTGCAGTATCCGCAACCAGTTTGATACGCTCCGGGCTGCTTGTCGGCGCGAGAAGTTCAATCAATGCCAAATCGTGCGCCTGCGTGAGCCTCATCATATCCTGCGCTTCATCCGGCGGCATATCCGGGATGATGAAACCATCGACGCCCGCCTCAGCAGTATCCGCAATGAATTTATCCAGTCCATAGGACATAAACGGATTCAGATAACCCATCATCAGAAAGGGGATTGTCGCGCCGCCTGCCCGGAGTTCGCGCACTGCGTTAATACAATCGGTGAGCGTTGTACCGCTGTCGAGCGCGGCTTGCGCTGCGGCCTGAATCACAACACCGTCGGCAAGCGGATCGGAGAATGGTACTTCCAATTCGAGCATATCCGCGCCTTCTTCGATCAGCATCTTGATCACTTCAATCGAAGTTGGCATATCGGGATAGCCAAGCATCCAGAACGGCATGAAGGTCGGACGCCCTTCGGCTCTGGCACGGCTGAATGCTTCGGAAATCGCTGTCGTTCCGTGAATTTTTGTTGCTGTTGTCATTATGCAATCCCCATTGCCTGCATGACCGTATTTAAATCTTTATCGCCGCGCCCGGAAAGATTCACCAGCATGATCGAATCCTTTGGCATCGTCGGCGCACGCTTGATCGCTTCTGCAATCGCATGTGAACTTTCCAGCGCCGGGATGATCCCTTCGAGTTTGCAGAGTGTGTTGAAGGCATTCAGTGCTTCATCATCCGTTGCTAATGTATATTCGGCACGTCTAACTTCGCGCAGGTGTGCATGTTCCGGCCCGACGCTGGCATAATCCAGCCCCGCCGAAATGCTGTGCGTATTCATGATCTGCCCATGTTCATCCTGCAAGACGAACGACTTTGTACCCTGCAAAACGCCCAGTCGTCCCGATTTCGGATCGGCAAAGCGTGCAGCATGTTTGCCACTTTCGACGCCATAACCACCCGCCTCGACGCCAACCAGCTTCACAGATTCGTCTGGCAGGAACGCATCGAACAGACCGATTGCATTGCTGCCGCCACCAACACATGCCACCGCCACATCCGGCAAGCGTCCGGTACGATCCAGAAGCTGACCACGCGCTTCGCGTCCGATCACCGATTGGAAATCGCGCACCATCTGCGGATAGGGATGCGGGCCAAGCGCCGACCCCAATAAATAATAGGTGCTGCGGACGTTTGTCACCCAGTCGCGCAGGGCTTCATTAATCGCATCCTTGAGCGTCTTTGTACCGCTATCTACCGCGCAAACTTCCGCACCGAGCAACCGCATACGGAAAACGTTCGGTTGCTGCCGCGCCATATCGACACTGCCCATATAGACATGACATTCGAGGCCGAGCAGCGCACACGCTGCCGCCGACGCGACGCCGTGCTGACCTGCGCCCGTTTCGGCAATCACACGATGTTTTCCCATGCGTTTCGCCAGCAACGCCTGACCGAGCGCGTTATTGATCTTGTGCGCGCCTGTATGCGTCAGGTCTTCGCGTTTGAGATAAATCTGTGCGCCGCCTAGATGCTCACTCAGTCGCTTGGCATAGGTGAGTGGTGTCGGACGCCCGGTATAGGTCTGATGCAATTGCTGCAACTCGTTATTGAATTCAGGATCGAAACGTAACCGGGCATATTCTTTGGTGAGTTCGTCCAGCGCCGGGATAAGCGTCTCCGGGACAAAGCGCCCGCCGTATTCTCCATAGTAGCCACGTGCGTCTGGCAACTGTACGCCATTCAACGCATCGGTTGGATGAGATTGATCGGTCATCGGGTAAAACCTCGTTGATAATCGCCCTTACCGGGCATTAGTTCCGATAATAGAGGTTATCAGGACAAATTGCGATTTTGCGCCGATAACCGAATTTTAAACTGGTAAAACGTCAGCCGGATTCCGAATTTTTGCGTTTTTGGGTCACCGGCAGAGTCTCAACAAATTCACCCTCGTCATTCAATGTCAATCGTTCTGATGTATCCGTCGTTTTCGCCGCCGTTTCACGAGCCAGATAGTGGAGCAGTTCGCTCTTTTCGGCTTTGTTCAACCTGGAAAGAGCTTGCTGAACCCGATCCTTTCGGAACCAGCGCCACACCCCAACAGTAATTCCTGCCATCAACAGAGTCACTAACATCACAGCCAGTGGCGGCGGGTTCATGATAATGACTTCCCCACTCGCGCCTGTTGTATAACGTACCGTTGTGATCTGGATTAATCCGATTAACCATGTTTCAACGATTGTGACAGCTGCAATGATATATCTTTTCACATCCACATTTTTCCGCATGATTTTTCTCCTTGCCGATCTACGCTAACTCTTAATATGTATACGCAGGAGACAAAAAGAAAACTCAGGCGATAAAATTATTGGTTTTCCACTCCCCGTACCGCCTGCACAAACGCGCGCAGTTTGCCATGATCTTTTTTGCCGGGAGATGCCTCGACGCCGCTGGCAACATCTACCGCGAACGGACGCACGGCTTGTACAAATTCACCCACATTATCGGGATTCAGGCCACCCGCGAACATCAGGCGTTGATTGTGTTTGCCCGCACCGATAGCGATCTCGCGGCTCATCTGCTGTCCCGTGCCACCGTAGAGATTCGGATGGTAGGTATCGATCAACATCGCTGGTAGATTGGCATAAGATGATTCCACAGGCGCAGGACGAATATACATTGCTGCCATGCGTTGATATTCTTCCAGCGTTGGCGGGCGTACCGCTTTATAAGCCGCACCGAATTTACTCACAAAATCCGGTGCTTCGTCGCCGCTGAACTGTACATAGTCGATCAGATATTCATCGAAGAGATGCGCTATGATCGCGGGTTCGGCGTTGACGAATACCCCGACTTTCTTCACCGCGTCTGGCAATTCACGGGCAAAGACAGTATAGGCCTGGGGCGTGATCCCGCGCGGACTCTTGTCATAGAAAATGAAGCCGAGATAATCCGCGCCCGCCTCGATTGCCACCTGCGCATCTTCGAGATTGGTCAACCCACAGATTTTGACAAAAGTTTTCGCAGTCATCGCACCACCGTTGTCAGTTCCTGCAACTTCGCCGGACGATCCAGCGCCGTGATCAGGGATTCGCCAACGAGGATCGCGTGTGCGCCCGCCGCGCCTGCCTGTCGCACATCATCGGCGGTGAAAATTCCGCTTTCGGCAACCAGCGTAATTTCCTTCGGGACATTCTTTGCCAACGTTAACGTTGTATTCAAATCCGTTTTGAAGGTGCGCAGATCGCGGTTATTGATCCCGATGATTGCCGGGTTGATCTTCAAGGCACGGTCAAGTTCTGCTGCGTCGTGGACTTCGACCAGCACCGAGAGGCTATAGGCGCGCGCCTCGCTATGCAGGTCAGATAGCAGGCCATCATCCAGAATCCCAACGATCAACAGGATCGCATCCGCGCCGACGGATCGCGCCTCGCGGATTTGGAAAACATCCACCACAAAATCCTTGCGGATAATCGGCAGGTTCACCGAGGCGCGTACCTCGCTCAGATCGTGCAGGCTGCCCTGAAAGAAAACCTGATCGGTCAGGACGGAGATCGCCGCTGCGCCACCTGCTTGATACTCTGTTGCGATTTTGACTGGATCGAACGGATCAATCAGCACGCCTTTCGATGGCGACGCATGTTTGACCTCCGCAATCAACCGGATATGATCGCCACGCAACGCCCCCGCGAAATCCTTTGGCGGGTTTGCGTAAGGTGTCAGATCGGGCGCGACCTTTTTACGCTCTGCCACCTCGACCAGCGTATTGGCGACGATCCGATCCAGATACGTCCCGGTATCGGCACGAACTCCGTTCACTGCGCCACCACAAATTTATTGCTGTGTTCGACCAGTGCATTCAATCGGGCGAGTGCTGCGCCGCTGTCAATGCTTTCCTGTGCGCGCTTGAAGCCATCCCGCAAATCGGAAGCGATCCCGCCAGCCATCAGACCCGCGCCCGCATTCAGGATCACCACGTCACGCGGCGCACCCGTGATCGACTTATCCAGAATCCCGCGTGTGATGTCTGCGTTTTCCTGCGGTGTTCCCCCGGCGATGTCTTCCGGTTTGGAGGTTGCGAATCCGTATTCCTGCGGATCGAGCGTATACGTTTGCACTTGCCCATCCCGAAATTCGCTGACACGGTTCACTCCCGCTGTTGTGAGTTCATCCAGATTGCCGTGTCCATGTACCACAAATGCCGCCTGCCCGCCGAGTTCACAGAGTACCATCGCCATGACCTCGGTGAGTTCCGGCGCATAGACGCCGAGCAGTTGCCGCTTTGCGCCCGCCGGGTTGGTCAACGGACCGAGGATATTGAACAGGGTACGGACACCAAGTTCACGACGCGGTCCAATCGCGTATTTCATCGCAGGATGGAACGCTGGCGCAAACAGGAAGCCGATGCCAACCTGATCGATGCACTCCCCGACCTGTTCCGGCGTCAGGTTCAGATTCACACCAAGCGCACCGAGAACATCTGCCGAGCCGCTTTTGCTGCTCATGGCGCGGTTGCCATGCTTGGCGACGGGTAGCCCTGCACCGGATACCACGAATGCCACCGTTGTTGAGATATTGAAGGTGTTGGAGCCATCACCGCCTGTGCCGCAGGTATCGATCAGGTTGTCGCGGCTGACCGGGGGATGATTCGCGGCGCGGCGCATGGAGAGCGCACTTCCGGCGATCTCGTCTACCGTCTCGCCTTTGAGACGCAGCGCCATCAGGTAGCCGCCGATTTGCGCCTGAGTCGCCGCCCCGGTCATGATCTCGTCCATCGCGGCTTCGGCCTCGGCGAGGGTCAAATCCTGCCGCTTGCTGATCTTGCTGATTGCATGTTGAATGCCCATTATTGCACACTATCCCAGGTATGGATTTTCAAGGAAATTTTGCAGCAGACGTGCGCCGAAGGTGGTCATGATGCTTTCCGGGTGAAACTGCACGCCGTAAATCGGATATTCGAGATGGCGCAAGCCCATAATATCGCCTTCATCGGTGAACGCAGTCACTTTCAGGCAGGACGGAATCGGTTCGGCAACGATCAGGCTGTGATAGCGCGTCGCCTCGAATGGGTTGGGCATTCCCTCAAACAGGGCATCGCCCGAATGATAGACCTTTGAAATTTTGCCGTGCATCTGCTTCGGCGCGCGGGTGACTGTTCCGCCGAATGCCTGCCCGATGCTCTGGTGTCCGAGGCATACGCCCAGGAGCGGTGTTGTCGGGCCAAGTTTCTCGATCAATTCCAGCGAAATGCCAGCATCAAATGGATCGCCAGGGCCAGGGGAAATAACGATATGCGAAGGGTTCAGTCCCTGAATTTCCTGCAAAGTCGTCTGATCATTGCGGAAGATGCACATTTCTGCGCCCAATTTGCCAAATGCCTGCACCAGATTATAGGTGAAGCTGTCGTAGTTATCGATCACAACCAGCATGTTTTTCTGCCTTTATTTAAATTAATTCGTTGCGTGTGTCCCGGCGCTGAAGCACCGGGCTATAAACAATGAAATGTTGGCTGGTGCGCTATGCTATGTTGCTCAATGATCCTTGCGATTGTCTTGTCAGCCCCATTGATAGATCATGCACAGTTGCCATTTTCCACAGTCGATCTCTCGTTCATAGCCCGGTGCTTTAGCGCCGGGTCTGGGAAACCGTTGAGTGTATTCAGGTCAGAACTGATTATTCTCTGCGTTATAAATCGCAGTCGTGACTGCACGCAGTTTGTTTTCTGTCTCTTCGTATTCGGCGGAAGGGATGCTATCGGCAACGACACCCGCCCCGGCCTGTAGATACAGCCGCTTGCCGCGCATCACAATGGTACGGATGGTGATACACATATCCATGCTGCCATCGTAGCTGAAATAGCCAATCGAACCGCCATAGAGTCCGCGCCGTGTGCCTTCGAGTTCTTCAATAATTTCCATCGCGCGGATTTTTGGCGCTCCGGTGAGCGTCCCCGCCGGGAAGATCGCGCGTACCAGTCCGAAGGCATCGATCCCTTTGCGAAGTTGCCCTTCGACGTGGGAAACAATGTGCATCACGTGCGAATAGCGCTCCACGACAAACATCTCCGGCACGGTCACGCTGCCATAATCGCAGACGCGCCCCAGGTCATTACGTCCGAGATCAACCAGCATCAGGTGTTCGGCGCGTTCTTTCGGGTCGTTCATCATCTTCTGTTCGTTGGCGAGGTCTTCCGCCGCGTTTGTGCCGCGCTTGATCGTCCCGGCAATAGGGCGAACGCTTGCCGTGTTTGTTTCGGCCTGATAGCGCACCAGCACTTCCGGCGAAGCGCCGATGACCATAATGTCGTCATCGGGATAGTTCAGGAAGAACATATACGGCGAGGGGTTGATCATCCGCAGCGCGCGGTAAATCGAGAATGGATCGGCGTTGGTTTCACGGGTCAGGCGGCGCGAAGGCAACACCTGGAAGGCATCACCGGCGGCGATGTATTCCTTCGCCTTGCTGACCATTGCTTCATATTCTTCGCGCGTCTTGTTGGAGACAAATTGTGTATCAAGCGTCGGCGGATTTTCGGGGATGACCGGGATCGCGTTGCGCATCCGGGCATAGAGCGCGTCGATACGCTGCACAGCGGCTTCATACGCTGCAACCGGATCGCCTTCGTTGCGCGCATTGGAGAGAACCAGCAGGTGATGCTTGACATGATCGAACATCACCAGCGTATCCACAATCATGAATGCGGCATCGGGGAAGTTGAGTTCATCAACCGCAGTGTCTGGCAGACGCTCAAACTTGCGCACGATGTCGTAGGCAAAGTAGCCAACAGCGCCACCAACGAAGCGTGGCAGCCCCGGCAGCGGGATCGGGTGCGAACGTCCAAGCGCATCACGAATCGCGTCCAGTGCATCCTCGTGGGTCGGGAGTTCGGTTGTCGTAGCCTGACCATCGCGCCGTTCGATCAGGACATTATCCTTGACGGTGAGGATTGCGGTGGGATTAATCCCGATAAAGGAATACCGCGCAACAGATTCGCCGCCTTCGACAGACTCCAGGAAAAACAGCGGTTCGTTGGGTTGCGCCAGTTTGAGATATACGGAAACAGGCGTTTCCAGATCGGCGGCATACGTGCGGTAAACGGGGAGCAGATCGCCCTTCTCGAACAGCTGGATGGCGTCATCCAGCGTGGGCGTATAGGTGCTAACTTTCGGGACAGTAGTTGGCAAAGCCATTTGTTTCAACTCCAGGGACAACACCGAACGATACCGGGAAATACAAAGACCCCTTCCACGTTGGGACGAAAGGGGTCTTTCGCGGTGCCACCCAGTTTAGACGAGTTGAAACGTCTCTCTCAAATGCGGGTGCAACAAAATCACTACACCCTCAGCCCTGATAACGGTGGCGTCTCCGGCTCGGACTACTTGGCTGCACGCTTTGGACACGGCAGGTTTGCCCTTGCGACTCATCGGCCCATTCTGCGCCTGCGCTCGTACCACTCTCACAGCAATCGGTGGCTCTCTGAACGTCGCTTTGACACATACTCGCCCGACTCAACGTCTGTCGAATAATTGAATTGTGACAACGATAATCCGGCTTTTGAAATTTGTCAAGCCGTTTGTGCATCCTGCTGTTGTGGCAGGATCACCTCGAAAACCGATCCCTGCCCGAAAACGCTCTCCACCGTGATGCGGCCATGATGCGCTTCCACGATGATCCTGGCAATCGAAAGCCCCAGCCCGCTGCCGCGATTGGTGCGCGCTGCGTTGACACGGTAGAGAGGTTTGAAAATCATATCCAAATGCTGTTTATCGATCCCGATCCCATTGTCTTTGATACAAATCCCGATTTCGCGTGGGTGTAGCTGGATGCTCACGCCGATTTCGCCATCAGGTTGCGTGTACTGGACGGCGTTGTTGAGAATTTTTCCAAGTGCTTCTTCCAGATAATATCTATCGGCCTGCACGATGATCCCTGTTTTCGATTCGATATGTAACTGTATCCGTTTGGCTGCGGCAAATGTTTGGAAGGGTTGAATCATCGTTTCGAGGAAGCGCCCAATATCCAGTGGCACAAGGTTCAAATCCAGCCTGGTTTGCATCTCGATAATGCCGAGCATATCATCGAGCATACGATTCACATAGCGCACCTGATCCTGTATCGTCTGGGCAAGGCTGTTTTTTCGCTCTTCGTCCTGGATGTTGCGGATGCGATAGCTACTGATGTTGATGACCGATAGCGGCGTTCGGAAATCGTGTCCGACATCCCTGATGAATGCCTTGAGCATCTGGACGCGCTCCTGCTCTATCCGCAGATCGAAGGTGTGCTGCCGTGCGCGCGTGATCGCCGTCAGATGACCAACGCAGATGCCATATAGTCGCAGGAGTTCCGGCTCATAATTTTTCATTGGATAGTGATGAATAAAATTGTCCGCCGTCATAAAACCAATAAATTGCCCACTATTCAACATAGGTACGGAGACATGCCAACCAAAACCGATAATCTCCGATTTGTTGTTATAGACCGGGGCTTCGTCCATCCGTATCACAGGATTGGTGTCACCATTCACAAAATCCATAACATGCGTCCCATCGAACGTCCAGCTTTGACCGCGCTCATCCCGAATCCGTCCCTGTTCATCGACCCCGAAACTGCCAGCCATGACGTTCCGCGACGCATCCAGAAACCACAGACTGATCCGATCAAAGCCGAGTTGTTCAATCCCCAGCTTGACGCCAAGCCAGCACATTTCATCGAAAGACTCAATCAGATTCAGGCGAAGGCTGATCTCATTCAGTGTTTTGAGTTTCTGCTGGAACTGAAAACCGGTATCCTCACGTCGGTTGAGTTCGTGCCAGACCCGCTGGTGCAGCGTCTGTTCTTCCAGAAAATAATGCACGATAGCTTTGCCGCGCCAGACCAAGCGGCGTTTGATTACCTTTACAGGAATGAGATAGCCATCCCGATGTTTATAGGAACAGTGGTAGATGTTTTCTTCCAGCGAACTTTCGATGTAGGTGGCTGGAACGGCATCGTTCAATATTTCGAGTTGATCGATACGCAGCGTCCGCAGTTCTTCAAGCGTGAACCCCAGCAGATCGAGCGCCGACCCGGTGGCATCCACAATATGGCGCGTCGCTTCATCAACATAGAATACGACGCTGCCAGCATAGGAGCCAACGCTCTGGTTTTTGGCGGCATAATCGATCAGACGCTTCAGGCGAACGTAGTCTCGTTCAATCGCTTCAAGCTGTTGCAACCGCGTCGCCTTCAGATTATTTCCCATCCCTTACCGACCTGTTCAGATGTGCAGTGAGCTACTATCACGATAGCACAGCATTCGGCGTTCTGGCTGTCACAGATGTTTTACTAAAGATTGTCCAGGTGGGTGACAGGTTCTATCGAGAAGAGGTTATCACGGTCATTGACGAACTTCCTGACGTAATAGACCTTGTATTCCCCCTCGACAAATTGTTCGGCGGCGTCCGTTTCAATCTGAATATCGAATTCATCGCTGACCAGATGCCAACTCTCGTCCTTGTTTTGTTTCAGCCCAACATAGCCCACATAGGTAGATAGTGGCGTCTGGCGGCTTTCCTGCGTAGTATTCCATAGTGCCGCCGCGCCAGAAACCCCCGCCAGCAATCCGACCAGATCGAGCAGACCGAAACACATCCCGCCGAATATCCCGAAAATGCGTCCGGCTTCGCTCTGGAATGGCAAGGTTAAAAATATAACGAAGGCGAATCCCAGTAACACAATCCCGGTAGAGACGAGCCGATGCTGCCCAAAGGAATAGCGACCTTCCCGGTTGGCGAGTAAATCTGCACCGGAAAAGCCGAAAATCTGCTGTAAATCCTCGATTGAAAGGGGGCTGGTTCTGGTTATATCGGTCATTATGCCTTGTTTATCAACAATCTAACGCGGTTTCACAGGATATTGTAACTCAGTCAGATTATCGGCAGGCGTGTTGCTATATTGCAAATAGACTTCCCGGCTGGGCGTCAATGTGGTGTGGTTGTTGGTTTGCAACCACCAGAGCAGGCTGCTATAGGCTTGCCCGATCTGATCAAACGATCCCCTGTGAATCGTACAAATCATCTCGGATGCGGGAAGGGTGTATACCTTAAAATCTCCAGACACGGGGATCGGGCGCGCAATCGGGATAGCGACCTCAACGTCAATCTGTTGTTCGGGCATCTCTTCATCGTGATATAAGCCCATCGCCACGCCCGCCGGAGGTTCACCGTGTCTGCCCAGAAATTCATACAGGCGTCCGAACGAGCGCCCGACTGCCTCTCCGATCACTGATAAATCGGGGACAAACTCACGCAGTGAAATTACGGTGATCGGTTCAACCCGCTTGACGATGACATCATAATCCGGGAATTTGCCCGCTGTTTCCAGATATTGCAGGCGCATTTCGAGATAGCCAAGTCGCTTTTGCTCATTCTGAAGCGTTTCCAGCGTTTCGGCGTGTTTCCGTTGCAGCATTTGTTTCACTTGCTCGATGGAAACGCCCTCTTTGACCAACGCTATAATTTGCTCTAGCGAAAGCCCCAATGCCTTGAGCGCCAGAATCCGGTTCAGGTCGATGAGTTGTTCGGCGCTGTAATAGCGATAGCTGGTGAAGGGGTCAGTTTTGGCGGGCGCAAAGAGGCCAATCTCGGCATAGTAGCGGAGTGTTTTCGCCGGGACTTGCGCCAGCCTTGAAAATTCGCTGATCTTGAACATCAGTTTTCCATGCGGGGCAGTCTGACGCTGCCCCATTCCTCAACTCCCATTTTAGCAAGAGTTGACCGGGCGCTCCAATCCCGACGTTCAGAATCGACATTTCATCATAGAAATGCAGCGCCTTGACGGATACGCGCGCCAATCTGGAAAACTCACCAATTTTGAACATCTTCCCGCCTCCCTGTGCGGTATGAACGCATTATGCAGCCTCCGGCAAGAGGAGAGTCAAGCCCCCAATTATGCTATGATCTGCTTTTGGGAAAAGTGGTGTATCAAAACGGGTAGGGGTTATGAGAATTGCAGTGATTGGAGCGGGGATAGCGGGGTTGGTCGCCGCCTATACATTGGCGAATAAAGAATCTGTCGTGATCTATGAGAAAAGCCGGGGACTGGGCGGACGCGCCGCCACACGCTGGCACGATTTACCAGACGGTCAGCGTGTGTATATCGATCACGGGGCGCAGTATATCAAAGACGAATCGCCCATCATGCACGAATTTTTGCACGAGATTTTGCCAATGGACGATCTGGTAGACATTGCGCGCCCGGTCTGGACATTCGATGCGGCCAACCGTATCAGTGAAGGGGACGCAGCGCAGAACACCACGCCCAAATGGACATATCGACAGGGATTATCAGCACTCGGAAAGCTGATCGTGCAGGCGGGCGATCTGGAAGTACGTAGCAGTGTCCGCGTTAGCCACCTGCGCTATTTTGAGCATCAATACCAGTTGATTGACGAACATGGCGCGACGCTTGGTACGTATGAGCAGGTGTTAATCGCAATCCCGGCGGGACAGGCCGCCGAAATGATCCAGAAAAGCGATCTGCCACCGATAGAGCGTATTTCGCTGGTCGGGGCGCTCCAGCGCGCACAATATCGGCGCTGTATCACGGTGGCGCTTGGCTATCATCGGCAAATCCAGAAACGCCCTTACTATGCGCTGGTGGATACGAGTAAGAAAAATCCACTGTCGTGGCTGGCGTTCGAGCATGACAAACCGGGACACGTCCCCGCGGGACATTCAGTGATCGTCGCGCAGATGGCGGGTGGATACAGCCTCGAACGCTGGGATACCGATCAGCCTATCGTGATTAGCGAGGTGGCAAAGCAGGTTTCCAGTTTGCTTGGTGAAGATTTGACCAATCCCGATTGGACAGAATATCAGAAATGGCGCTATTCGCTGCCAGATAGAACGCTCTCCGAGATCGAACCTAATATTTGTATGCGCGGGTTGTGGTTTGCCGGAGATTGGTCGCCGGGCGGGAGAGTCCACCTTGCTGCACAGGTCGGGCATGAAGTCGCCGCTCGGATGGTGTTGCAGGTGGATGTGTAGGAATACACCTGATAGAAATACCCTCGGCGAAAAGTTTGTCCGCAAATTGTCTTGCGCGTAAATCATCTCATTTGACCCCACCCTCAATCCCTCCCCGCTGGCGAGGAGGGACTTCCAGGCAGACGCGCGTTGGCTCCCTTTCCCTGCCTGCGGGGAAAGGGCAGGGGATAGGGGTCAATCGCCGCCTTTTGATTTGCGGACAACCCTTTCAGCGCCGGGTCTTTGAATTTACCCTAATACGACTTGGCGAAATAGGCACGACGTTCGACGGCCGTGCCGCACACGATGCACTTGCCCGGCTTCGCTTCCTGATCCAGCGGGAAACAACGCGAAACAAGCTGGTTATCTTCCTTGACCTTCGCTTCGCATTCCTTGCTGCCACAGAACGGCGCATATGCCCAGCGATCCTTGACGATCTCCTTGAACTGGTTGTAATCCTCTTCAATCGGCGTGATGTTATCGTCGCGGAATTTAGTCGCCTGTGCCAGCATGTTGGATTGAATATCCTGTAATAGACTTTGAATAACAGCGAGCGCGGTATCCTGCGAGACAAATTGCTTGCCTTCCTTGCCCGGAATATCCCGACGTGCCAGCGCTACCGAACCTTTTTCTACATCCTTCGGCCCGATTTCCATACGCAGCGGGACGCCGCGCATCTCCCAATCGGCATACTTGAATCCCGGTTGCAAGCCTTCGCGGTCATCCATTTTGACGCGCACGCTCGCCGCCTTGAGCGATTTAAACATGCGCTCGGCAACATCCATCACCTTTGAGCGTTCATCATCATTCTTGTAAATCGGGACAATGACCACCTGAATCGGCGCAAGTTTCGGCGGCATCCGCAAACCATGATCGTCGCCATGTGCCATGATGATCGCGCCGACGAAACGGGTGCTCAAGCCCCATGAGGTCGTCCAGCAAAATTGCAATTCGTTATTGCGATCTGTGTATTTAATATCGAAGCCTTTGGCGAAGTTCTGACCGAGGTTGTGGCTGGTTCCGCTTTGCAGGGCGCGTTTATCCCCCATCATCCCTTCGATGGTATAGGTACGGAGCGCGCCCGGAAACTTTTCCTGTTCGCTTTTTTGACCCTTGATGACCGGAATAGCCGCATCATTGCGCGCGAAGTCTTCATAGACATCCAGCATCCGCATGGTTTCTTCCTGCGCGTCATCGTGCGTTGCGTGTGCCGTATGCCCTTCCTGCCAGAGAAATTCCAGTGTGCGCAGGAATAGACGGGTACGCATCTCCCAGCGTACAACGTTCGC
>CAYSOC010000084.1:0-28375 GCA_964432445.1 uncultured Anaerolineaceae bacterium | reverse complement strand
CGGTGAAGCACAGGGTAACTGCCTTGATGCGCTTTTCATCGTGCAGATACTTCATGCGCTTTTCCTGAATTTCGTGAGCAGCTTTACGGGAAGTGCGGTCTGCCTTCACTTCCAGATTCATTTCTTCCAATTGATCGTATGGAATTTCGAGAAAATCACGGAGAGCCATTGATTTATCGTCCTATTGCTTGCCGAGTGTGTGTTTCGGATAGAATGCCGAAAGTGTAGCACCGAAAATCCGGCTTACAAGGACTGTTTGTTTGTAATTTTGCACAAATTGCACAAAATGCACAACTATGGAACGGTTTTTTTGCACAAGATCGGACATTTAGCGAGAAATAGCGACATAATTTATTCAGGAAACAATTCAAGGAAAAAGAAATGAAAGGCCTGCTATCAGAGGAATAAATCCAACCACATGAAAATGAGCCTGACTAAACAGTCGAATGGTAGTAAACTGCAATCAAACCCGTTTTCAGGAGGATGATACAATCGCCAATGTCTCTTGAATTCTATTCTCAGGACGATACATTGATTGAAGCTCAGGACAATCTTCATTATCTTGAACTTGTCCCTGTTTCCTCTCGTCTATTGGCAACCTTTGAGATGAATGAATATCGTCTTTTGACTATTTGGGTTGAAGCCTGTCGTCGGCAAGGACTTTCCGTTGGTCACTACTATGATGACACCTTACTGAAATATGCCGATCTTACGCTTGCAATAGCCCTTTTGGAACAGTGCTATCGTCAATTGACAAATCGTTCTCTGCTTCAAGTTGATCCTGAAACACCTAGCAACCCTTATCGTAAAATGTATCATCTTCTTCAACAGGCAATTGACGAAGTACGCGGAGTTATTGGGCTGTGCGATTAGACATTTGTTATACTCATCACTTATAGGTAGTTTAATTTTGGGCGATGAGGTTTATTGTCGCCCGTATAGATACCGATACACTGTGAAATTCTCATAAGTGATGCGAACATAGTCCTGTGCCTGTCCACTGGTGATCGTCTCGTATAGCAGGTCAATATCATTGCCTGCCGTATCAAGCCATTGTTCAGCCGCTCCCGGTCCCGCGTTATAGCCTGCCAGCGTTCCCGCCAGATTCCCGCCGAGGTAACGGCGCACAAAATCAACGTAATATGCTCCATAGCGCAAGCTGATAAAAGGGCGATACAAATCATCGGCAGTGAAATTTACAGGCCATTTCAAGCGCTCGAAAATGTCATTGGCGGTGGTTGGGATAACCTGTGTCAGGCCGCGCGCATCGGAGACACTCAGAGCATCATATTCCCACAACGATTCAAGCCGGATCAACGCAGCGTAAAACAGCGGATCGGTTTTATAGGCTTGTGCCTCGCGTACCACAATCTCGCTGTAATAGATCGGATATGCCAGTCGCAAAATATACGGTGGAATATTCTGATAGGGTACTTTGGAAAGGGTAATCAAACGCCCGGCAGCAACCACCGAAGATCGATAGATGCCTAGCCCGCGATAGTAGACCGAAAGCGCATACAGTGCAGGGGCGTCATCCTTTTTTACTTCCTGTAGCGCATCAAACTCTGCGCGTGCAGCCTGTGTCCAACCGAGCGCCCATAGTTCTGTACCACGTTGCACCATCGGATCAGCAGCGATTGCCTCTGGTAGGGCAGTTTGCACAAATGGCGAATTGAATGTCGTTCGCATCCACGTTTCTGCGGCAGCGCGATCTGCTTCCGTGTTGCCGCGATTCAGGTCAAAACTGGTGACACCCTGATAAGGTGTGCGGTTATCCAGCAAATCGCGCGCCCGTTGGCTCCAGAAATCATTCGGATTAGTAGCAACCGCAACTTCCCATGCTTTGCGTGCATCGGCGGTTTTACCCGTCTTTGCCAACATTTTGCCCTGCCACACCAATCCATGAGCATCACCCGTTTTTCCAAATAAGACAGCGGCGTTGGCCGGGTCAGTGGCAGAAAGGATTAGTCCTGTGTCAAATGCTGCTTGTTTGGCGCGATCTGTTTGCGGATAGCGTCCAATCAATTGTTCGTAAATTGGCACAGCGCGTTTAGCATCCAGATATGTTTGCAAGATGAATCCAGCACGCCAGAGCGCTTCGGGCGCTTCGGGTGATGCCGGATAGATGTTTGCCACTGTGATATAGGTGTTGACGGCATTCAGGTAATCTTTGGCGTTGAAATATGCACGTCCCTGTTCGAGTGCCGCTACCGCTGCCTGCGGGTCGGTAGGATAGTTATCGCGCACGATTTGGAGCGTATCCAGCGCCGTTTTGAGTTCGGGCAGGGTCTGACGTTGTGCGATCCCCAGCAAAACATAAAATTCCGGCGCGATCTCTTCCTTCGGCGTCGTGGCAATGTAATCCGTGAGTACCTGCACCACAGGCGCATAATTGCCATTACGAACGTTGATTTTGCTGCGTGTCAGCAAATCTACCGATTGATTGCCACTCACCAGCAAAATCAGAGCTTGCAATGCGGCGGGCGAATCGGCATTATCCTTGATGATAGTGTGCAGTCGCTGATAGGCGACATCCGGCAATCCGGCGGCAAGTTCCGCTTTTGCGGCATTCACTGCGACCTCAACGCGATAATCTGGCCTGGTCGCAGCGGCAAGGATAGATTCATATTGTTTGAGCGCCTGGACGGGCTTCTCTGCTTCCATATACTTCGCGGCAAGCAGGTTTCGCAAATAGAACTGGCCTGCGGGATAGCGCGGCGCATCGGCGGCGCGTGCCAACGCGGTTACATCATTCGTCACCATATAAATGCGTTCGTAGAGGTATGAGTCCAGAACACCGGGATGGAGTTGTATGGCGGCCTGATAATCGGCGGCAGCATCAACGCCGCGCCCGGTTTGCAGACGTCGGGATTCGCCCCGGTTGGCATAGACGCGAAAACCCGGCGGGCATTCCTTCAAAGAACGGGTGAAATAGCTTTCTGCGACAGGATATTGCAATGCGCGGAGTTCGGTCATTCCCAAGCCATAGAGTGCCTCGCAGAGCAGGGCAGGCGTTTTCAGTGCGGCATTATACTGTGCGCGCGCTGTATCAAAATCACCATCGGCGAGCGCTTTTGCCGCACCGGGGATCGGGTTGGCAGGTATGGGGGTCATACTGGGAGCAACGAAGGGGGAAGGTGTTGGCGGAATCGGCGTTGTAGTCTCACCGAAGTTGCAGGCAGCCAGCAGAAAAGCCAGCAGGAACAGGTTAAATTTCACGCGCATCAATATAGAAAGGTGAACTCCATTCCGGGTCAAAATCGGGATCAAGCGCCTTGCAAACCATCCAGTAGCGTTTTTGTTTTTCGGCTTGTTCAAAGAAATAAAAAGGAAGCGTTTCTTCGGCATCCACAACAATCGAAAGGCTATAGAAGCCATGTTCCATTGCATTGTAACGCGCTGTTTCAAATACATCCTGCAAAATATTCGGCGAGTCGATTGTCCCCTGCGCATGAAATAGCCGTAAGGTGCGCGATTGGCGTTCCAGTTGTTCAACTGGTAAAGATAATTCTTCGGGCGTGACTTGTCGATAAATCTGACTGATGTCGAAGGCGCTCAGACTGGCAAACCCCTGTTCACTCTCGTGATACCAGCGTCCATAGCCATATTGCATCACGCTCGAAGCCATGTCTTCGATCCAGAAATCCCGATCCGGGGTGGTTGAAAACCGCACTAAATCATCTTCCTGATCGAACAGGATTGATAAGCCGGGCGCACAGGCCGGAATAGGTTGATAGTCCAGATAGAGGAGTTGCCGAATGCGCTGATAGCCATTCTTTTCGAGCATCGCCATTGAGGGTAAGTTGGTTGTGACGACATCACCATACACGGCAATCGCGCCGCGTGAGAGGGCATATTCCTCTACAAACTCGGTGAGTCGTGTCCCATAACCGCCACGCCGCAATTCCGGTGCGATACGCAGATCGAAGAGATAGCCAAGCGGATAGAATGCGCCGCTGATTTGCACCATTTTGAGCGCCAGCGCGATACAGCCATATACGCCCCCTTCGATTTCCAGCACAAACAACTGTGCATCCGGGAACATGGCAGCCCGATCTATGAAGTGGCGGCGATAATGGACAAACGGAGAAGCTGCCCCTCGCGGTGAACGATATTCAATATTCATGAGTGCGTCGTCATCGTCCGGCGCATAGGGGCGGATGTTCATTATCCGATCATCACCGTTGGTGCGCCTGCTACAATCGAACCGCCATGCGCGGTCGTATCTCCCAATCTGGCAGCAGGTTTCCCGCCGATCATTACCGTGAATGAACCTATCACAATCGAGTCGGGCGGCCCCGTACAAACGCACATATCGCCGACGCACGCGGCAGGCATTCCACAAATCATAACGGTTGGAGTGCCGGGTGGCAGGATCGGTCCGCCGACATGCGGGACAGGGGGTGTACCCGGTGTCACCATCGGGCAAACGTGCATATCGCCTACTCTTGCTGCTGGTGGCATATACCTTCTCCTTTCTTGCCTTAATTCTATAGCAATTTTGAAAAGGGGGATAATCTGGACGCAATCAGGAATCCGGATTAAGGCTCACAATTGGCTCAATCCTATCCTCAATCCCACGCTTGACCATCAGCCTCCTTTCCTTTATACTTCTACGTCGTTTATCACCCGGTATACCCGCCGCTGCGTGCGGTTTACTTTCGAGCGAAGGATTTTCAGCATGATTAAGCGTACATATCAGCCCAAGAAGCGCCGTCGTCAGCGCGTACACGGCTTCCGCCAGCGGATGTCCACCAGCAACGGACGCAAGGTATTGGCGCGTCGTCGCCTGAAGGGTCGCCATGTGTTGACCGTACAGGTGCGCCACGTCAAGAAGGTAGACTGGAACAGCTAGTTCGGTTGACCTGATCTTGCAGCGCCCTCTCCGTCTGCGCCGCAGTGCAGATTTTGCCCGGTTGCGGGAAATCGGGCGCACCGTGCGTCATCCGTTGATAGCGCTCAGTGTTGCGCCCAACGAGTTGAGCCATAACCGCTATGGTTTCATCACCCCGAAAAAGATCGGGAATGCGGTACGGCGCAACCGAACAAAGCGCAGACTGCGCGAAGCAGTCCGATTGTTGCACAAGGCGGGCGCACTCCGGCAGGGATTCGATCTGGTCTGGATTGCGCGCAACGAAACGGCGCACGCAGCGTATAGAGAATTGACCGACGCGGTGAATCAGCTTGTTCGCCGCGCGCGTCTATTTAGAGCAGAGAATGAAGAGCTATGAAGTATATTGCGCTTGTGCCGATCCGTATCTATCAACTAACACTCTCCAAAGTGTTGCCGCCAAGTTGCCGCTTCACACCCTCCTGTTCCCGCTATACGTATATGGCTATCGACAAATATGGGCTGTTCAAAGGTGGCTGGATGGGCTTCCGGCGCATATTGCGCTGTAACCCGTTCAATCCCGGCGGCTATGACCCGGTTCCGTGAGTTTTCCAGATAAGGATCGTCGCATTGAAACGTATCGCTATTGTAGTGCTGGCCTTGCTCGTTCTGAGTGGCTGTTCTTCGGTTGTGACAGGTGAAAGCTGGGGCAATATTTCCCCATCCCCCGATGGCAAATCGGTTTACCTTGCCTATAAGAGCCAACTCGTCAGAATCAACATCAACACGAATGTCACCGATAGAGGAACGACGCTAACCCCCTCTGTCGCGTGGCAGGTGAAAGATTCTTCCAATCCAACTTTCTATGCTTCCCCTGCGATTACCAATGACGGGCAGCTTTTCGCCGGGTCATTCAATACGCGCGGACTATATGCGATACAGACCGATACAGGTGTCGAGACAAGCGGCTGGACTGTTCCGAAATTTACCGATAAGGTTGTTGCCGGCCCGGTGATAAACGGCGATATGGTCTATGTCGGAATGGGCGATCACGGGCTGCGCGCCTATAACCGCAAGACGAAGCAGGAATTGATCTTCCACGACACCAAATTTGGGGTGTGGGGTCGCCCAATTGTCATTGGCGATGTATTGTATGTTCCTTCGCTCGATCATAATTTGTATGCCCTCAATGCGAACACGCTGGAAAAGAAGTGGGTGCTTGATCTGGGTGGCGCAATTGCAGATTCCCCGGCATGGGATGGTCAATCCACACTCTATCTGGGAACATGGAACAGCGAAGTGATTGCTGTTGATATTAGCAACGCAGAGCCGAAAATCACCGGGCGTTTCAAAACGAAAAGCTGGGTATGGGGGAGTCCCGTCTATGACGAAGGCGTGCTATACTTTGGCGATCTGAGTGGTACGGTCTTTGCGCTGGATGCAAAAACCATGCAGCAGAATTGGGCGGTTCCGCCAGAGCCGGATGCACCGGGTGGGATTCGTGGACGAGTCGGCATCGCCAAAAACATTAAAAAGACCGTCAATGGTACACCGGAAACGATCCCGACATTGATTGTCTATGGCACAGAAGGCAAGAAAGTCTACGGCATTGATGGCGATGGCAAGCTGAGATGGCGGTCAGCCATAACGATGAGTGATAGAATCCTCAGCGATATTATCATTCTGGGCGATTCGGCAATTTTCACAACGCTATCCGAAGACCAACTGGTCGTCTCGCTGAATCTCGCTACCGGACAAATCGACTGGAGCCTCAAGGCTTCCGATACCCGCGTGAGTGAACCAACCAGGCAACCCTGATGTATTGTGTGTGATTGAGGCTTAAAGCATGGATTTTCTGACGAACCCATTTGCAACTGCGCTGATTCTGCTCTATCAGTTGCTTGGCAACAACATTCTGCTCACGATTGTCGTTTTCACGGTAATCATTCGTTTCCTTGTTTTCCCATTGACGATGCAGCAAATGAAATCTTCCAAGAAGATGCAGGAGATGCAGCCGGAAATCAAGGAGATGAAGGAAAAGTATAAGAATGACCGCGAAAAGCAGGCACAGGCACAGATGGAACTGTACAAAAAGTACGGTATCAATCCGATGGCTGGCTGTTTGCCGCTGATTGTGCAACTCCCGATCCTGCTCGGTCTCTATGGCGCGATTCAGATTGCACTGGCGAGTACCCCCTTGCAGGTTGTGGATGTCGGACATCGCCTGCTGATTCCGAGCCTTGCCAGCCTGATTCCTCTGCAAAACCAGTTCCTGGTCTGGAATCTCGGTCTGCCGGATACGTATTACATTCTCCCGATCATCGTCGTAGCAACAACATGGTTGCAGCAAAAGCTGATCATGCCTGTGAATCCCGACGCCGATCCCAAAGACCCCAGCGCCCAGATGAGCCGCCAGATGCAAATCATGATGCCTCTGATGATTGGTTTCTTTTCACTACAAGTCGCATCGGGTCTTTCGATTTACTGGATTGTGGGTAATATTGTCGGTATCGTGCAATATGCGCTGCTTGGCAAGATTGATGTGCGCGCTGCGTTTGGCTTGAAGAAGCCCGCCACGCCAGCACTGGCAGCAGCAACCAGCAGCAATACGAGCGCTGTAGTTGCGCGTCCGTCCAGCGACAATATGAAGCGCAAGGCCGAAGTCGAAACCGTCAAGCCCGAAAAGGCTGGCAAGTCGAAGGTAAAAACGACAACAACGCAGACATTCAACGCAACACCAAAGGCCAAAGCAAAGAAGTCCTGAACCCACAGGCTCGATGCAATTGTGATGCTAACTTATAAGCGGGGTAACCCGCTTTTTTACAATACAGAGGAATTTATGTCCGACGCGATAGAAACAACCGGGGCAGATGTAGAGGCGGCGGTACAAACAGCACTCGCACAGCTTGGCCTCGCGCGCGAACAAGTCAAAATTGAAGTTTTGGAAGAACCCCAGCGGCGCTTGCTGGGATTAGGGAATAAACTGGCACGGGTGCGCGTTACGCCGCTTCCTCAAAGCGCACCACCCGCCGAACCCGCCGCTATGTCCGTGTTATCACTCATGCCGACGGCAAAACCGGCAGCGCCAAAAGCAGCTGATCCAGCCCCGACCAGGCCACCTGCCGAACCGGAATTCAGCCTGAGCGAAGCCGCAAAGGAGGCGATACGCATTTCGACGCCAGCGCGAATGCCGCTTGAAACTTCTGCTCCTGTAAAAGACGACACCGAAGCAGCAAATGATAAGATTCCTGTCGCTAGCGAAGAGTTGGATCATGAGGCGACTGTCGGCGTAGAGATACTCAGTACATTACTGCGCCACATGGAGATTGATGCAACGGTACGTGCGCGTCGCGCTGAAACCGACGGGCGCGAGGAACAGCACTGGATTCTCGAAGTCAATGGCGGTGATCTGGGTGACCTGATCGGCTATAAGGGCGAAGCACTCTCTGCTTTGCAATACCTGACCCGTCTGATTGCCAGCAATCAACTTTCGCGCCGTGCCAATCTCGTGATCGATGTGGAAGGGTATAAATCGCGCAGAGAAGAAATGCTCAAGCGTCTTGCACGCAAACTGGCGGCACAGGCTGTAGAGCGCGGACGTACCGTTTCGATGGAGCCAATGCCCCCACATGAGCGGCGTATCATTCACCTTGCATTACAAGATAATCCATCTGTGACAACGGAGAGCGTTGGTGAAGGCGAACGCCGTAAGGTTACGATCATTCCCAAACGCAATAAAAGCTATTAAACAGAATGACCTTTCCTGATTACCTATTGATAGGACACATCACGCACGATGAAACTCCCGCCGGGCCAAGACTGGGCGGGACGGTTTCCTATGCGGGTGGAACGGCGCTGTGTATGGGGCAACAGGTCGCGGCGGTGAGCAGCATTCGCGCCGATGATCCGGTTTTGGCGGCGCTTCCTCCAATCACGCTGGCACGGGTGGAATCTGAAATGAGTTCCGTTTTCGTGAACATCTACGAAGGCGAAAAGCGCAAACAGATTTTGAAATCACGCGCCGCGTCGCTTTCGCTGGAAGATGTGCCGGGAAACTGGCGTCACGCGCCAATCGTCCATCTCGCGCCATTGACCGATGAAGTTGATCCCGAATTGGCTTTCGCGTTTCCGGGTTCACTGGTTGCGGTCACGCCACAAGGATGGATGCGTGTCTGGGATGAACAGGGCGTGATCAGCCCCAAACCCTGGGAGACTGCGGATCGTCTGCTACCTGTGCTAGGTGCGTGCATTCTGAGCGAAGAAGATATTCACCTTGATCGGGAACTGGAAGCGCATTATGCAAAGTTGGCAAACCTATTGGTCGTAACGCGCGCAGCCAAAGGCTGTACTGTCTATCAACAGGGGAAAGCCGCTATAGATGTTCCGGCTCCCGGCGTGCCAGTCGTTGATGCCACAGGCGCAGGGGACGTGTTTGCAGGAGTGTTCCTGACCATCCTCCGGCAGACCAGCAATGTCCGGCAAGCGGCATCGGTAGCTTGCCAGATCGCTTCAACCTCGATTACGCGCATCGGACTGGAAGGGTTGCCGACACCTGCCGAAATTCAAGAGGCACTAAAGGCGTAGCTTATCTTTTTTTCCATCTCAGGGTGACCTGTGTACCCTGTCCCGGAATGCTGCCAATGTTGAAAATGCCGCCGATTTCGAGCGCGCGTTCCCGCATGGTGTTCGTACCCATTCCCATCGTTGTACGCTGCATATCAAACCCCAGGCCGTTATCCGAAATTTCCAGTGAGCAAATGTCCGGGGCATCTTCCAGACGAATGATCAGATTGGTGCAATTGCTGTGTTTCACCACATTGTTGATCGCTTCCTGTGCAATCCGATAAAACGCAACATGGGCTTCGGGACGCAGATATAATTCCGGGTCACCATTGAAAATAACCTCTACCGTAGCCGTTTTACGCCCCGGAACTGCACGCGCCAATTGTTCAAGTAGTTGTTTCAACGGGGTACGCACGATAGCTTCCGGGCGTAGCTCCAGAAGCAAAGCGCGCATCTCGGCCATTGCCGCGCGGTTCAGCATCACCAGTTGCTGTAGCTCTTCTTCTCCGCGCTTTGGGTTGCGATTCCAGAGGCGCGGGATCGCCTCGGCGGTATTCGTCGCGGAAAAAAGCACCTGACTCACCGAATCATGCAGATCACGCGCCAGCCGTTGCCGTTCTTCAAGGGCAGCGGCTTCGCGTGCGGCATTGTGTAGCCGATTGCGTTCAAGAGATTGCGCACACTGATCTGCCAGCGCCAACGCAAAACCACGTTGTTTACTATCAAACTCCTGTGGCTCGGTAAAACTCAACCCTAGCGCGCCGATACATTCCCCATTGATCATCAAAGGGATGGCTGCCCACGCATTAAACTCTGGCACTTCGTCCTCTTCCCCCGGAGCAAAATTTTGTATCAGACGCTCCGCAGGGGAATTCAACCAGATTGGTTCCTGACTATGGATAGCGCTTGCCAGCGGCGAATTCGGATTATCCAGCGGAATGAATTGCCAGCGTTTGACAAATTCGGCAGAGTACCCCTTCATCTGAATGACTTCGAGTGTCTTTTTATCTTTGGAAACAACGGATACTGAACCTGCCCGCGCATTGATTGCTTGCAGACCTTCATCCAGAATGACATCTGCAATTTCCTGTGGTGTGAGCGAATCCGCGAGTTGTGCGGTGATCAGTTGCAATCGTGCGGTACGCAGGGCAGCGCGTTCGGCTTCGATGCGCGCGGCTTGCTGGGTTTCATAAAGATTGACGCGCTCCATCGCCTGTGAACACTGTTCTGCCAGTGTCCGCATAAATTCCTGATCCGCTTCCCCAAACTCCTGTTCCTCGGTGAAACTGAATCCCAGCGCACCGATGGCCTCGCCTTTGATCATCAGGGGCAGGCTTGCCCATGCCTTATGTGCTGATTCGACAGGTTGATGATTCATGAAAATATCACGTTCCTGTATCGAACGGAGCAGGAATAAATCGCGTGTCTGGATTGCCTGAACAACCATCGCAGCTTTCAAATTTGCGGGAAAACGCCGCCAGCTTTCGACAATTTCCGGCACATAGCCTCTATCAGCGACAACATCAATATGTTCCTTATCCGGGTTGAGCAGCATAAAATTCCCGGCAGATGCACCGACTGCCGGGATAGCCTGATTCAAGACCACATCGTATATATCCTGTCGCGTCTTTGCCCCGGAGAGCGCAATAATGAGCGTTTGCAATCGTTTGAGCCGTTCCGCAATCGCTTCGGTCTTTTGGCGTGCCTGCTGTTCGGCTTCATAAAGCTGGGCGCGTTCGAGCGCCTGTGCGCAATAATCCGCCAGCGTCATCAGGAAAGTTTGCTCATCCTGTTCAAAATGGCGAGGTTTGGAGAAAACGAGGATCATTGCTCCGATCACTTCATCAAAAGTACGAAGCGGCAGGCTGGCAATGGCGAAAATCCCGAAATCGTTGCGAATCGGATCAGCGAAGGATGGATACGCTTCGGTGATTTCACGCTGTTCGCAGAACCACAGCGGTTCACCTCGCAATATCGTATCCGAAAGAAGATCGCTGCCGGACTTCAGCACAAGCCGCATAAAGGGCTTTTCTCTATCCAGAAAATCTTCTTGGCGCAGCATCTCGATATGCTGACCATCCTTGCTGACCAATCCTATCGCGCCATGATCCGCCTCGATAGCCGATAGCGTTCCCGACACAATTACATCTGCGACCTGATCCAGCGTATAGGCGGCAGTGAGCGCGGCTGTTACTTCCTGCAACAGGCTCACCCATCGTTCGGCTTTGATGCGCTGGGATATATCGCGGTAATAGACAGAAATGCCGTTTTCAGCGGGGTGTGCGCTGACTTCCAGCCAATGGTTGCCACGATAGTTGATCGTCTCGAACTGCATTGGCTTGCGCACAGTCATCACGTAATGGAGCGCGTGATAGGCAGGGCTGCCCACCGCGAGCGGGAATACTTCCCAGATATTTTTACCGAGCAGCTCCGCAACCGACATATTCAGGTCGCGTGCCATCACCTGATTGACGTAGGTCAGTCGCCAGCTAAAATCGAGCGCATAGAAAGCATCGGTGATGCTCTCCAGGATTTGCTCAATCTGCTGGCGAGATCGTTGCTCTTGAATCAGTAAGCGGGTTCTCAGCCGTGCCAAACGCTACCACCACTTTTTATCTGACCTCAACAATAGCGGTTCCGGCTGTTTTTGCAAGAGCAAATTACCGTTCTAGTGAAGCGCCGTCGGAATCACAAAGAATGCCAATCCGATCATCAGATAGACCGCCAGTAATTCCAACCCTTCCAGCCAGTTTGATTCCCCATCCTGAGAGATGAATACGCCAATCGCAGAAGCAACCGCCAACGCAATCAACTCGTAGCGGTTGAAAACGAGTAGCAGCGGATTCGGGAACAGCAAACTGATGAATACCAGCACCGGCGCGACAAACAGCGCAATTTGCAGACTGGAGCCGAGCGCAATGGATACACTCAAATCCATGCGGTCTTTCATGGCGACCTGAATGGCGACGAAATGTTCAGCGACGTTACCGATCAACGGGACGACGATAATACCGACGAAGAGTTCGGATAGGCCAATTTGCTTCACAACGTGTTCAACAGTTCCGACCAGCGTTTCAGACATTACGACGATAGCAAGGGTTGAAACAACCAGCGTGATAATCGCGTTGCGGAAAGCCACCGGGTTATGGGGTTTGCTGGTGTGTTCTGCTTCTTCCGTACCAAGTACCGCTGGGGGAGGATTGCGCAGCGAAAAAATAATGCTAAACGCATAGAGAACAATCATCACAACGGCGATACCAAGAGAGAAGAAGGTTTCGCGCTGTAACGATGCTGTATTTTTCACTTCCCCGATCACTGCCGGGTCAAACAGAGAAGGAATCGCAAGCGTCGCAAATGCCAGCACCATTAGCGTCGCATTGATCGAAGCGCCACGCCGATCAAATTTCTGTGTGCCATGCCGCAAGCCGCCAAAGAGCATACTCGCGCCCATGACAAGAAGTACGTTTCCCAGTATCGAACCGACGATAGAAGCCCGCACCAGTTCCGTTAACCCCTTTTGCAGCGCGAATATGGTGATAATCAATTCTGCCGCGTTACCCAGCGTCGCGTTGAGCAAACCGCCAATTTGCGGCCCCAGACGCTCGGCAACCGTCTCTGTGGAATGTCCAATCAGCCCCGCCAGCGGAATGATAGCCACCGCCGAAAGGAGAAAAATCACAAAATCATTCCCCCCGGTGAGACGCGCAATCAACGCAAACGGGATCGCCACCAATAACAAATTTAGGCCCAAAAATTTACGCATTCGATCTCCCCTTTTGTTCAAGAATCCAGTTTCCAACCAGTTGCTTCGTGCTGTCGAACCCCAACTCCGGTAAGTTTTCTGCGTTGAACCAGCGCGCGTCAGCGGCATCGTCTCCCGGCGCAAGTTCTCCACCGATAAGGTCGGCTTCAAAGATCACTGTGATAACAATGCCGCTGAAAAACACTTCGATCACACGCCCGATCCGCACAACCAATCCTGTCTCTTCCAATGCCTCGCGTGCGGCAGCATCGCGCGGGTCTTCGCCACGATCTACATAGCCCGCCGGAAGCGCCCATAGACCACGCATTGGGTCAATGTTCCGCTGCACCAACAATACTTCTTCGTCTCGACCTTCGGGCTTGCGGGTGATCCAGAGAGCCGCCGCCACCTTTGGATCGTTGAAGTGAATATATTCACACGAAGGACAGGCACGAAGTACCTTGCCGAAAAGCAGACGGTCTTCGACAGCATGACCACAACGCGGACAAAAATTGATTGGCATGTGTGCAGGTCTATCGACGGGCAAATATACCCTTCAGGAGTTCGAGCAGCAGGATAAGAATTAATTCTACCATGTTTGTTTTCCCCTGTTCATTGGCTTGCAATTGCGCGGTCTGCGTTGGCGTTGCATATAATATTATTGCAGAATTGGTAGGGGCGGGTACAACACCGGGAGGCATCAGGTCGTTTGTAGCGCTGCTATCGGCAGCCCCGCCGCTTGCGCCGGAAGCGATTGGAGCCGGGGCATTCGTCGGTGCAAGCATCATTGTTGGCATAGGAGTAGCCGTTCCGATTTCCATATATCTATTCGTCATTTCGATTGTTGACTGAACAGGAATCGGACTCGCCGGAATCCGCGAATTGGCAGGAATCGTCTCTGTCGGGGACATTTGGGAAAAGCCCGACAGGGTTGTTGACTGGGCCTTCATCACAGGAGTCGCAGGCAGAGCGCCACCAGCCAGGGTTGTTTCCTCTGTTTTATCTGCCTCTATCACAAAGAGCGTTGCGGTGTTGGCGGCTGGCAAAATCGTCGGCAACAAAGCTACCCCATTTGCAGTCGTGGCGGTGTGTTGTGGTATTTGTGCTGTAAGCGCCAGATTTCTGCCAAACAGATAATAGAACCCGACTGCGAAAATCAGGCTGGCGGCAATTGCACTGAATGCAAATAACATCCGATTTGGACGCGCCGAACGACGCGCATATTTCCGGGGCAGGCGAAAATCACGCGGCGCAGCCAGTTGCGGCGTGGAGCGCAATACAGTGCGTGTCGCACGCAAATCATTGAGGGCGCTCTGCAATTCCGCTTCGGTATGCAGGCGTGCCTCCAGAGCGCTGCGTTCGCTTTCGCTCAGGGCGCTATCCAGATATGCGGAAAGGAGTTCTAATACTTCTTCGCTCGGCGTCATGCCGTAACTCACATCTAACCTTGTTGATCTTGACGATGAATATCCGGCAAAAGTTCCCGCCATGCCGAAAGACAATCACGCAAACGGGTACGCGCCCGACTCAAGCGAGAGCGCACCGTCCCAATCGGAATGTTCATAACTTCTGCGATTGCCTGATAGTCATATCCCTGTACATCGCACAACACGGTAGCAGTGCGCTGGTCTTCCGGGAGTTCATTCAGACAATTCTGTATCGCACGATTCAGTTCACTCCGCTGCGCCGCCTGTTCCGGGTTCTCGATCTGGCTCACGAACCGTATCTCGCCATCGGGCGTATCCAGCGATGTGACCGGACGGCGTTTCAAGCGCCGCAACTCGTCATAGCAGAGGTTCGTTGTGATACGCAGCAACCACGCTACAAAGCTGCCTTCCTTGAAGGTGTGTAGCTCGTTCCAGGCGCGGATAAAAGCATCCTGGGCGGCATCAGCCGCGACGGTACTCTCTCCCATCAGACGATAGGCGAGGTTATACACACGCTGTTGATAGGCCACAACAAGCTGATTGAACGCATCCAGATCGCCACGACGGGCAGCGCGAATGAGCGAAAGTTCATCCATATGCCGTATTCTAACGTATTTTGGGGCTATCTCATCGTCTATCCGGCGTTGGACTGACCGCGCGAATATATTCTTCGCAATTTCACATACAATGAAATCAAACTCACACGGATATTTGAACCATGAAATCATTGCGTCGCTTGTTTACTGCCTTTCTCCTCTTCGTCATTTTTTCAGGCTCTTTGTTGCAACCTGTACAGGCTGCCCCTGTACAAGACGTGGACATCATTTCATTAATGGACAGCATTGATAGTTACCTGCGCGAAATGAAATTTGTCCCCGGCACAACCCGGCAAGGTTCGGTTTATCTCTATGACATGAAATCCAAAAGTGAGTTCACTGTCAACGATAACGTTACCTATAGCGGAGCGAGTGTTTCCAAAATTTCCGTGATGCTCATCTTTTTTTATGTTGCGGAGCAAAGCAACTGGAAGATTACGCAGCAGCAAGCCACACTCCTCTCCAAAATGATGATATGCAGCGATAACACCGCAACCAACGAATTGATCAAAATCATTGGCGATGGCGATATGGAAAAGGGGATGGCGGTCATCTCGTCATTTTCGGATATGTGGTTTGGCCTCAGATTGTCTCGCCCTTTCACGGGGAACGGAACGCCGAAAATCGTAGATGGGCCAGTTGATCCTCAAAATGCAGATGCAGACCCGGATAACGCTACCAAACCAGATAATATTGGTAAACTGATGCGTGAAGTTGCCACCTGCACAACCACCGACACAATTTTCAACGGTGCTGATTCACCGAGTTGTCTCAAGATGCTTGCCCTGATGCGCGCCAATAAAATTCTGAATCTGATTGAGGGGGGCGTCCCGGAAGGCATTTCCATCGCACACAAGCAAGGGTGGGTCGAAGATACACACGGGGATGCTGCATATATCACGACTCCCGGCGGCGATTACATTCTGGTCATCTTCCTGCACCAGCGCAAGTTCCTGATGCACACGGGTTCGTTCCCGGTGATGGCAGAAATTTCGCGGCGCGTCTACAACGCCTATAACCCGAAAGCGCCTCTCAAGGAAATACGCTCACAGCCAATTCCAACCGAATGCCCTATCCCATCTGGACTCATTACCGAATTGATGAAATAAGGCAAACGGAGGCGATTTACCCTAACGCACTTTAAGTACCGATTTCGGCTGAAGGTGAATCACGACAATATCGTCGTTCTTCCTTCAGCCGATCCCCATCTTCCTTATTTTCATAACGATCTACCATGCGATGCGTCACAGCATGATCGGGATCGTCCACAATCACGAAATCGCCGCGTATCATATATCCGGCTTCATCATCTATATCGCCGCCGATGACCACCGACCCCTTTGGGTTGCCGAGTGCATTTTGTGTTTTGCGCGCGGTGCGGTCACTGATGAAAAGAATATCATCGCCTTCGAGCATGAACCAGATCGGGACACTGTGCGGATAGCCATCGCGCCCGATGGTTGTCAGTCGCGCGATCAGCAGTTTTTGCAGGAACTTACGGGCAGCGGAATCGAACACCGGATAACCTCGTTTTAACAGTTGAAATGTACAACAAAAATTATACCGCTCTGAAACCAACAATTAACAATCAGCAAAGAACAGATAAAATCTTTGTAGTAAAGAACACGACGCATATACAATCAAGCGACACACTATGGCAGTGATAGGTGGGAGGTGTGTAATGGCTCCAAATTCTTCATCGGATAACAAATCCATTGGTCATCGTTACCAATTGGTGGAAAAACTCGGACAAGGCGGAATGGGCGTCGTTTACAAAGCGCAGGATAAACTGACAGAAACGACCATCGCCCTCAAGCACGTTAGCGCGCCTACAGAAACACTTCAATTTGCCTCCAAAGGAAGCGAGAGCGATGGCGCTATAGCGCTCGCCACCGAATTTCACATCCTCGCCGGGTTGCGCCACCCCAATATCGTTGCGGTACTGGATTATGGTTTCAGCAACAAACATTTTCCATTTTATACGATGGAACTACTGGTGGATGCCAAATCCATCACCGAATACCAAAAAGAAATGGACACTGCCAGCAAGCTGGATTTGATCGTCCAGATGCTACAGGCGCTGGCGTACCTCCACCGCCGGGGTGTTGTCCATCGTGACATCAAGCCCGGAAACGTGCAGGTCACGGGTCAGGGGATCGTCAAGGTGATGGATTTTGGTCTGGCGCTCGACCCCGGAGAGACCAAAAGTGCGGTAGAGATGCAGGGTCTCACTGGCACGATTGCGTATATGGCCCCGGAGTTGTTTGAAGAAAATCCTGCCACCTATCAATCCGATTTGTATGCAGTTGGCGTGATTATCTACGAGATGCTTGCGGGAAAACATCCCTTCGCCGCCAAAGGTGTCGGGGCGATGATTCATCAGATTCTTTCCGCAGAACCGGATTTATCGGCGTTTGTCCCGCCATTGGCTGCCGTGATCAAGCGACTGCTCAGTAAAAAACCGGAACAGCGCTATTCCAATCCTATCGAAGTCATCGAAGCGTTGTGCCTTGCGACAGACCGACCCATCCCGAAAGAAAGCCTTCCCTTGCGCGAAAGTTTTCTACAGGCGTCTTCGTTTATCGGTAGAGACAATGAGCTAAAGAATCTTCGGGAAGCGTTGAAATCTGCGCTGGATGGAAGCGGAAGTGTCTGGCTGGTTGGTGGCGAATCCGGGATCGGGAAAACAAGACTGCTCAATGAGTTGCGTACCAGAGGGCTGGTACAGGGCGCGGTTGTCCTGCGTGGTCAGGGCGCAACAGAAACCGGAGATATTCATCAGATATGGCGTGATCCGGTGCGGCAACTGGCGCTTTCAGTGCCATTGACCGACCTTGAAGCGGGTATTCTGGAGAGCGTCGTACCAGATATTTCTACCTTGATTAACCGCAGTTTTTCGCCTGCTCCGGTTGTGGAGGGCAAGGCAGGCATTAGCCGTCTGGCACTTACGCTTGCCGAGGCATTTGCCCGCTACTGTCGGGATATTGGACCACTTGTATTACTGCTGGAAGACCTGCAATGGGCGCAACAGGGGCTTGAGCCACTAAAAAACCTGATTCGACTTGCGCCACAGTTGCCGCTTCTGATCGCCGCGACCTATCGGGATGACGAAGCCCCTAATCTTCCCGAACAGCTTGCAGGGGTAAACGTTCTGAAACTTGGGCGTTTTAGCGATGATTCAATCATAAAAATCAGTGAATCTATGCTTGGTCCAAGCGGGCGTTCGCCACAAATCATTGACCTTCTCAAACGAGAAACAGAGGGTAACGCCTTTTTCATGGTGGAAGTGATCCGCGCGCTTGCCGAGGAAGCTGGAAGCCTGACGGACATCGGGCGAAAATCTCTCCCGGAAAAAGTAATCGCCGGTGGCATTCAGCAAATCGTGCGGCGGCGTATCGAGCGTGTCCCGGTAGAAATGCAGGGATGGCTCAAGGTCGCCGCCGTCCTGGGGCGCGAGATCAATATCGAAGTATTGATTGCCGCACTGAATCATGGCTCGTCTCCGGCCACCAAAGAGCAAATTGATCACTGGTTGCATGTTTGCGCGGAGGCCGCTGTCGTCGAAGTTGCTGATGAAAAATGGCGGTTCAGCCATGACAAGCTACGTGAGACTCTGCTAATCAACTTATCCCCTGTGGAATCGGCAGAAATGAATCGCCTCGCTGCCGAGGGGATAGAGGCTGTGTATGAAGACAAAAGCAACCTTGCGCCAATTTTGTTTGAGCATTGGAGTGTCGCTGGCAATTTTGAGAAATCGTTGCCTTATGGGTTGATCCATGCAGACCAAATGGCGAATATGGGCGACTATCTGGCCTTATCCAAAATAACAGCCGTTACCCTGAAACAACTGGAAGGGCGAACCGGGCGAGAGAACGATACTTTCAGGATGAAATTCCTGCTCCATGAAGGGCTGGCCTTCGATGGACTTGGAGAAAGTGAACTTTCGCTACAACGCTGCGATGAATCGCTGGCACTTGCCCGACAATTGGGGGATGTATCTACCGAGATAGAATCACTCATTTATAAAAGCGGCATTCTGGTCGATCTTGGCAAGATGGATGACGCCAAACCATTGCTCGATCTTGCGCTTCAACGTGCAGAAGAAAAGGGAGATTTGGTGCGACATGCCAAAGTCCACAACCGCTATGGGATTTATGCCTACCGTACCAGTGATTTTGAAAAGGCGCAGCGACACTTTCAGGAAACCGTGAATATCTACGAGAAACTGGGGAATGCACAACTGGCAGCGGCAAACCTGATTAATCTCGGCAGCGTTTCTCTGATACGCGGTAAACGTGATCTGGCGCGGGAATATTGGACGAAAAGCCTCACAGGATTACGTGCTACAGGGCATGTGCGCGGAATTGCCCAAAGCCTGCAAGGGTTAGGGAATATCGCCCGCGACGAAGGGAAATTCGATGAGGCATGGGCTTGGTATGAGGAAGGAATCGCTATTTTCCGGCGCACCGGAAATCTCCAGAGTGAAGCGCAATTGCTCGAAGAACTTGGACGGCTTCGCGCCATGCAGGGGGATTTTGCCGAAGGAATGGCATACTATAACAAAAGCCTTGAACTGCGTTTGAAAATCAAGGAGCGTGCGGGTAGCGGTGTCGTGCTAAACAGTATCGGGACATTGTATTATGTTCAGCGCGAATATAGTCTCGCCTATAAATATATACGGGAGGCTGTGGAAATTTTCCGCGAGGTTCAGGATACCAGTTACCTGGCGTTTGCTCTGGCTGATATGGCTCTCCTGGACCTGATGACAGGAGGAGAAATTGAACCAGTACGCGAAAGACTGGTAACTTGCCTCGATCTGGCTTATCAGGTGCAGTCATCCGAAGCCATCCTGGGTACGCTCGCCGGGTTTGCGCGCCTCTATCTGGCAGAAGAAAAACCAGTCGCCAGCGCAGAACTGGTGGGGCTGGTTGCCACACATCCTTCCCAAACCGCCCACATTCAATTTTCCTATGTGAATGGTGTGCAGGAAGATTTGAAGTTGAGCCTCTCCGAAGCAGAATTCAAAAGCGCCTATGAGCGCGGCGCAGCGATGGACTACGAGGCCGTAATCAAGGGATTGCTGCCTGTAAAGAAAGATTCCTGAACAGGACGAAGGGCGGATCATTATATCCGCCCAGAGTAATCATGCACGGCTGCCGAGCATCAATTCCAGCAACTGCCGATCCACTTTATCGAAGCCCTGATCAGAAACTGTGAGTTTTGATAAAGTCGATGATGTCCCCGATTTCGGCCTCGGCAATCGAAATGCAAGTATCCGCGCAACCGTAATACAACCGCAGCGTGTCGCCGTTCACCACCGCCGAACTTGGAAAGACAACGTTGGGAACATCACCGACGCGCTCATATATCTCTGTTGGCGCAAGCAGATAATCCTGCGTCCGATATAGCACCTTCCAGGGCTGCTCAAGATCAAGCAGCGCGCCGCCTGCATAATACAGATAACCGTTGCAGCTTGTCCAGACGCCATGATAGATCAACAGCCAGCCCTCCGGCGTCTCAATCGGCGCTGGCCCCGGTCCGATTTTGGTGGATTGCCAGCCACCATGCGGCCCCATCACAAAGCGATGCCGCCCCCAATAGGTTAAATCCGGGCTGGTCGCATAGAAAATATCGCCAAAGGGTGTATGACCGCGATCACTTGGACGGTGATAGATGGCATATTCACCGTTGATCTTGCGCGGGAAGATAACGCAGTTGCGGTTGGCTGTTGGCAGCGGATTCTCCATCTGCCTGAATGTCTTGAAATCCTTCGTGACTGCCAGCCCGATTTGCGGTCCGTGTGAATCGGCATTGCACCACGTTATGTAGTAAGTGTCATCGATCCGGGTGATGCGCGGATCATAACTAGTCGCGTTCACCTTGATTTCAGGATCGTCGCTCTCCATGCAGATCGGGTTTGGGTCAATCTCCCAGTGGATACCATCAGCACTATGCCCAACGTGCAGCACATAATTAAAATTTGTTTCATCAACCCGGAATATCCCCGCATAGCCATCTCCATAATGAACGATTGCACTGTTGTGAATGCTGTTGGCTCGCGGGACGGCCTTCGCCGTGACGATGGGGTTGCCGCCATAGCGACGGAATACGGTTTCGTTTGCCATGAAAAAAGTCCTTTAAAAAGCAAATTTCAGCCTTACTGCCATCGAAAAATCTTTATAGCCAGCAGCAAAGGTCTTGACAACTGAACAAGTTCATTTTATACTGAAATTGTTCATTAAACAAGAGTTCGTTTATTGAACAGCGCTAAACTAGACGTTAGAGTTTATTTTGATGAAGATCGCGGCTTTTTATGACCAGTCCCAGTCCCACATTACGCGACGTTGCACGCCAGGCCGGAGTTTCGCTCGGTACAGCATCGAACGCGATGAACAACAAATCTAACGTCTCCGCAGAAACGCGCACACGGGTTTTCGAGGCTGCGGCTTCGCTTGGCTATCAGCATCCGGTGCGTACCAATCTGGCGACAAGTGCGCCGTTATCGGTGATCGGGGTGATCCTCAAACGTGATGCCGGACTCGCATTGAACATCAACCCGTTTTATTCCTATGTGCTGGCGGGTATTGAGCGCGAATGTCAGCGGCACAACCTGAGCATGATGTATGCCAATGTCGAGGTGGATGAACTGAATCGCCCTTCGACGCCGCCAATGCTGATGGATGATCAGGTAGACGGGATCATCATGGTCGGTACGTTTGTGCAAGATACGATCCGGCATATCGGGAATGACTATGAACTCCCGCTGGTACTGGTGGATGCCTATGCAACGGGTAGCCCCTATGACAGCATCGTGACGGATAACATCACGGGCGCACAGGACGCGGTGGATTATCTGATCAGATGTGGACACACGAAAATCGGACTGGTTGGCAGTCTGGCAGACGGTTATCCAAGTATCCGGGAACGCCGCAAGGGATACCTGCGCGCGCTCAAGCAGGCGGGCATCGAACAGGAATATATCGAGGATAGCCCGCTTTCGCGCGTTGGCGGCTATAACGGGACGATTGAGTTATTGCGACGTTCACCGGAAATCACGGCGATCTTTGCCTGTAACGACGAAGTGGCAATCGGCGTGATGAACGCCGCGCGGGAGATGGGGCGCACCCTCCCGAAGGATTTGTCGATTATCGGGTTCGATGATATTGACCTTGCGCAGGAAGTTAATCCGGCATTGACGACGATACACGTTGATAAAGTGCTGATGGGCGTTCTGGCGGTGCGTCACTTGCGCGAACGGGCAGAAGAGCCAACACGCCGCGCCATGACGATCAGCCTGAGTACACAATTGATTGTGCGGGAATCGGTGCATGATCTGAAAACCTAGACGCCGAACAGGTCTGAAAACCGAATAAATCAAAAAATTACTCTTGAAAGGGGGTGGTGTAGGGTTCGTTTTTGTAAATTGAGATTGAACAGATGTTCGATAAATCTGATTTTAATTTTTTAAGGAGCTGGAGATGAAACGTCGTAATTTGTTATTGAGCCTTGTTGCTCTGTTATTGCTGGTTGGTACTACGGTACACACTGCGCCGAGCCGTGCCGCTGGTTCCAATGTGGTCGTCTGGACAACAGGCGCGGATGATGATGCGCTGGTTTTCAAGGCCGCTGCCGATCTATGGGCTGCCAAGACCGGAAATACTGTTACGGTACAAGCCGTAAGCTGGGATGATGCGTTTGCCAAGTTCCTTGCCGCTGCGACCAGTGGACAAGGGCCAGACGTGATCACGGGTGGTCTGTCCTTCGGCATCGAACTCGGTTCAAAGGGTGGCATGGTTGACCTCGCCAAAAAATTCCCGGACGATGTGAAGAAAATCAAGGAAGCTGCAAACAAGGGCGTACTCGCCTCGATCCAGAGCCTTGATGGAGCAATGTACGGCGTCCCCTACGATGTGACCGTCGAATTGATGTATTACCGTCAGGACGCGCTCGAAAAAGCGGGGGTGAAGGCTGTTCCGAAGACATGGGAAGAAATGGCAGCCGCCGCGAAAGCAATCCGCGCAGCCAATGGCGGCAAAGGTGGCTTCACGCTTGACTGGGGTAACGCAGGATGGCTCGGTTTCGCCAACTATCTATGGCAGGCTGGTGGCGATTTCTATAGCCCGGATTGCAAGACCGCGATCATCAACAATGATAAGGGACTGGTCGCGCTGAAATATTTCGCCAGCCTCTATACCGATATGGGCGCACCAAGCGGCACGATTGACCTGCCGAATGGTCTGGTTACGGGGGAATATCCGCTGGGTGTCTCCGGGAACTGGCTAGTTGCCAGCATTGATTCCAGCAAGCCGGAAATCAAGGGCAAGTGGAACGTCGCACTGATGCCCGCTGGTCCGTCCGGGAAGAGTACCGCGTTCATCGGCGGGCGTATCATCGGCATCATGTCCTACAGTAAAGCCGTTGATCCGGCGATGGACCTGATTCGTTTCATCTATACCGATGACGCGGCAAAGGCTTCGATCAAGGTTGCCGCCGACAAGAGCGCGATCTTCCTGCCCGCACAGACCGCTGCACAGGAATTCTTCAGCGTCGCCACCGACAAACTACCAGGGATCAAGGCGCAGCTTGCCGATGCAAAAGGCCCGCCGAACTGCCCAGGCTTTGAAATCGCCAACAAAGAAGTTGACCGCCTGATCCAGACCGTCGTCTTCAAAGGTGCAGACCCGCAGGAAGCGCTGGATGCAATGGCGGATGAACTCCAAAAGGGTTTGAAGAAATAAAGTTCTCGCTACTTAGTCCCGGCACTGAAGCACCGGGCTATAAACAACAGCGCTGTCGCCTGTGATGACTGTTCGTTTGATCTATGCTATGCCAAAGCCACTTTATGGCATTCATAGATCAAGCGCGTTGTTATCTCCCGCGACGGAAATAATGATCATAGCCCGGTGCTTTAGCGCCGGGATCAGTTTTTCCCAATTGTCAGGAAATTTTAGTATGACGACAACCTCTTCTACACAGTCTGCCGTAGCGCTGGCGGCAAAACCTGCGCGGAAACCAATGAATGCTTTTCTTTTCAAATTCTGGAAAGCTCGTACTTCCTATCTTTTATTGCTCCCTTTTTTAATTCCATTTCTTGTGTTCGTGATTTTTCCAATTGGTGCATCTGCCTATCTCAGCCTGACAGATTACATAGGGACAAAAGCGCCAGTTTATATTGGATTCAAAAATTTTCAGGATTTACTCGGCCTGGAATTGAAACCCCTCGCGCAGCAGGTAGACGCCGCCACCAATCAATTGATGTATCAATGTGGTACAAAGCGGTTGCCACAGGATCAGGCGGACGCGGAGAAAAAGGCTACCGGAGTTAGTTGTACTGCGTTGCTCCAACGCCCCGCACAGGTTCTCACCACCGGATTCCGCGAGATTGCCCGTCTGAATATTTTCGGGACAAACTATACATTGGGGGCAGCCGATTCTCGCTTCTGGCAGGCGATGCAGAATACATTCACGTATGCGCTTGTGGTTGTCCCCCTCGGAATCCTGATCGGGCTGGCGCTGGCGCTGGTGCTACAAACACAGTCGATCCTGAATTACATTCTGCGTACTGTTTTCTTCCTGCCGTCCGTGACATCGGTGATTGCTGTTGCCGTCGTCTGGACGTACATTTTTCACGGGGAAGATTACGGGCTGATAAACGGGTTGCTGCTGCGTGCGGGTGTTCCAAAGGTAACATTCCTTGCCAATGAATCCTGGACGCTCCCGGTTATGATGATGCTGGCGCTCTGGGGCGGCGTCGGTTACAACATGATTCTGTTCCTTGCGGGTTTACAGAATATCTCCGCCGAATTGTATGAAGCTGCTGCCATTGATGGCGCGACTCCTGCCCAGAGTCTTTTCCGTATCACAATTCCACTGCTGCGTCCAACGCTCCTCTATATTTTGATCACAGGCACGATTACGGCGTTGCAGGTATTCGAGGCGGTATATGTCGTCTTCCGCAACGTGGAAACTGTTGGCGGTATTCTCGATTCCGGCCTGACTGTTGTTCCCTATCTCTACGATACCGGCTTCCGCCATTTCCAGCTTGGCTATGCGTCGGCGCTCGCGTGGATTTTGTTCATAATCATCTTCGTCATCACGCTGATCAATCTGCGTGTCGGACGCGCGAATCAGGAAGTATAGGGAGGATATGATGGTACAGGAAAGAACATTCTCATCGAAATTCTTCAGTCGCGTGGTTTATGTACCCGTATTCATCGGCGCGATAATCATGCTGATGCCCTATCTGTGGATGGTACTTGGGGCGTTCAAACCCGTCGCGGAACTCTCTAAAGCGCCGCCAACATTCACGATTGAAAAACCAACATTCAACAATTTCTATAATCCAAACTACACGCCGGGGCTTAAAGAGCCGGAAAACATCGAAGGGTTATTACAGCGGTTTCAGGATGTCCCCGGCGGCTTCTGGCGTTTCTATTTCAACAGCCTTTTCGTGACGACGACAGTCACAATCGGGGTTCTGATTTTGGCATCACTGGCAGCGTTCGTACTCGCCAAGCATCGCTTTCCGGGGCGACAGTTCTTCTTTATATTGTTCATCGCTTCGATGATGGTTCCCTGGCAAGTCATGCTGATTCCCGGCTTTTTGCTGATGAAACAATTTGGCTGGATCGATACCTATGCCGCGCTGATCATCCCGGCACTGCCCAAAGCATTCGTAGTGTTTTTCCTGCGACAGTATATGCTGGCGTTACCTGACGAATTACTCGACGCGGCGCGCATCGACGGCGCAGGCGAATTCCGCATCTGGTGGCAGGTAGTGCTGCCTCTGGTGCGTCCGGCGCTGGTTGCCATGAGTATTTTCGTGTTGCTTGGCGAGTGGAACAACTTTGTGTGGCCTCTGGTGATTGTGCAGTCTTCCGCAAATCGCACCCTGCCGCTGGCATTGGCGCTGCTCAATTCCGGGTTTAATGGTGCGAATACGATTGGTATTTTGATGGCAGGTGCGCTTCTGATCTCGCTGCCGACACTGCTGATGTTCCTGATCTTCCAGAAGCAATTCATTCGCGGTATTGCGCTTACGGGTATCAAGGGTTGAAATAATGAATGCACATGTTTTGCGACAAGTGGTTATTATGCTGGTCTTGTTCAGCTTTTTCGCTGGTGGGTGGAGTCGAATCGCTGCCGTTGATGATCCGAAGATATTCAGGCAGATCACGGCGGTAACTGGTTCCGTTGGACGTTATGAGAAATTTGAAGCGAAAATCGATCTGGATACGACAGTCAAAAATCCATACGATCCAGCCGAAATCAAAGTCGATCTGGAATTTAAATCACCGTCCGGCAGGAGCGCGACTGTACCCGGATTTTTCTTTCGGGATTACAAATTTGCCTTGACCACATCCGAACCGATCACGGAATCAATCAGCGCGACTGGCGATAGTTCGTGGCGCGGACGGTTCACGCCGGATGAAGTGGGCGAATATACCTATACTGTAAGCGTGGTTAAGGACGGTCAGACCAGCACCAGTACACCGCGCAAATTCACCGTTACGAAAAGCGATAGTCATGGGATGCTGCGCGTCAGCAAACGCGATTCACACTATCTTGAATTTGATGATGGCACGCCCTTCTTCGGGATTGGCCTGAATATGGGCTGGTATGGCGATGGCAAACTTGCCGACTATCAACGCTGGATGTCTGCATTCAGCGCGGCAGGGGGTAACATGATCCGCGTCTGGATGGCTCCCTGGGGATTCAGCCCGGAATGGAACGATACCAAACTCGGCAATTATGATCTGCGACAGGATCGCGCCTATGAACTCGATAAACTGTTCGAGATGGCTGCCGCACACGGTATCTATATCCAGCTTGTGTTGCTGAATCATGGGCAATTCAACACTGTCACCAACCCTGAATGGAACGATAACCCTTACAACGCGGCCAATGGTGGCCCGCTGAAAAACCCGGAAGACTTCGCCACGAATGCCGACGCAATCAAACTCTGGCAGCAGCGGTTACGCTATGTTGCCGCGCGCTATGCGTATTCCCCTAACCTGATGGCGTGGGAGTGGTGGAACGAAGTCAACTGGACACCGATTGCAAATCCGTCTCTCCTTGCGCCCTGGATGAAACAGAGCGACGAGGTTTTGAAATCCCTCGATCCCTATAATCACCTGCGGACACATTCGGGTTCGGCGCTCAATGATGAAACGGTCTGGTCGCAGGTTTCGATTACGGTAGCGCATATCTATGAAGCACCAGATTGGGCATTCACGCTGGTGGACTCCGCGCGCAAGTGGAGCGCGAAATATCAGCGTCCGTTTCTACTGGCAGAATTTGGCTATAACGAATCGCCAAAATTCGACCCGATGGGCGTTCGATTGCGGATTGGATTGTGGGCAGGGCTGATGGGCGGTGGACTCGGTACGGGTCAGTTCTGGTGGTGGGACTCATATATATATCCCAATAAGATGTATCAGCCCTTCAAAGGGATCACAGCCTTTGTCAAAGGGGAAGACCTCGCCGCGCATGGGTTCAAGCCCGCCCAGGCCAAATCCAGCAAAATATCGCTGGCAGATGTCTATGGAATGCAAGGCAGCGATTCCGCGTTACTCTGGGTGATTAGCGGCAAATTCTCCGATCCCTACTATAAGCGGCTCTATCAGGACAACCTGATTAGCAAAGTTGCCAACCCGGAACAAGTCACCTTCCCCGAAGTCAGCGGCCTGAAAGTCACTGTCAAAGGGCTGACCGATGGCGCTTACGCGGTGGAATGGTGGGACACACAGGCAGGAACGATCCTGAAAACCGATAGCGCCAAAACCGCAGACGGTTCGCTGGTGATTGATGCGCCAACCTTCCAGACCGACCTTGCAGTGAAAATACGCCGCGCCAGCTAATCGCTGGTGTTAGCTGGATTGAGCAAATAACCCAAAGCAAGCCAACTCGACGCCGGATTATTCAGCGTCGGGTTATGTTGACTGGCTACCCTGCAAAGCGCTTCGCTAAATCGGGCGAACCCAACGGCTACCTCTGCTTCGCGTTACCCGATCACTGAATGTCAACATGATCGCCCCCGCAATACACAGCACCACCGGAATCAAAAATATTGATGGATTGTAGCCCGCAATCAGTGAAGGGGAGAGGATACCAATCAACGAGCCAACATTCATCGAGGCCATATATACCGAACCGCCCAGCCCGGCGCGATCTGCGAATAGCCCTTGTACAAATGCCATCGCCACGCCAAGCAGAG
>CAYSOC010000083.1:0-28498 GCA_964432445.1 uncultured Anaerolineaceae bacterium | reverse complement strand
CACTGGATGATCCCTCTTTTGTGAATAGAGTTCATCAATACTGATGCCTGACCACCACTAAAGCCGGATAACCTGTATCCTCAACTTTAAAGCAGTCAGGCACTGGCACAACCCAATGATGGAGCGGTGTATAACGATGCGGACAGGCTAGCCCGTTTATCGGATTTTTGGCGGCATAGCTCCTCGTTGTAATGCCAGTTGTATCGCCCATTGCAAGCCAACCCAAAGTAACCCAACATAGACGCATAACCCGGCAATGGAAACTATAACTGCTTTCACAATCGACATATTCAATGGAAGTGTTAGCAATGGATAGTAAATCATAGCAGCATCGTAGCGGAAGAATTGCGCGCTATTGAGCGTCCCGGCGTCGATTGCAGCGGAGAAAATAGTTTGTAGTGCCTCTACAATTAATTTGGTGTTCTTCAATGGGACGGAGACATTTTCCATATAGTAATTCGAGTACATCGAATCATGGCCCTGACTAAGCGCCCATCGGTTTGCGCCCTGTACCACCGCCCAACCGAGAAGCATCAACGTCACAGCCATCCCCGCAAAGATAATGCGTGCGCTCATACCTGTCTTTACGCCGTTCTTCCGCAGCAGGCTGGCAATGATCCCGATCAGGCTGCTTGCACCCAACTCTACTGCGCCGAATAGCAACAGAAAGAGCGCCGAAATCGCCACTGTCGGGAAATTTGACAGGGCAAATTGAATCAGATTCTGTATGGTGATGTTCGACAGATAATAGTAACCGTAGCAGAATCCGTTCAGACCGGGCAGACACTGATAGTAGCTGATCACAAAAAAATACATCACCAGCCCGATCACTGCGAAACCACGCAGCGCCAGCGCCACCAGGTGGGGCTTCCAGCGTGACCGAATGACAGTCCACCATTTGCCCAATACGAACTGATATACATCGTAAGAATTTATAGTGTCGCGCTGCCGTTCAACGACTTCCGCTGCCAATGACACTGTGCGCAGCGAAACAATCCAGTGTGGCAGCATCAGGGGGAAATAGATAGCAGCGATGACGAGGAAACGATTGACAGGAACAACAAACAGGATCAAAACAACAACAGGGATATAAAACGTCGCCAGCGCCAATGCTGTGCGCCAGCGTTTACCTTCACGCACTTTCTCTTCGATAAAGGCTAGGTCGCTCTGCACAATATCCGACTGCGTATAGCGCCGGGGATAGGCCAAAAAGGGGAGCATACTATTTCCTTTTATTAATCCCGCGTATAGCCATTTTACGGGGAATTGCCAGAAGATTGCGCAACGTCAGTGATGAGGTGAGCAACCGTGTGTTGGTGTCAGGTTTGTGGTATCCTCTGCTACCAAATGAAACGCACCAACTATAAAAAATTTGACTGGCTGCCCCTGATTACTGTCCTTTTACTGCTCTACACGGGGATCAGTTTTGCGGGGCTGCTCCATTTCCCGCCGTTTATTGATGAAGGGTTGCATATCGGCTATGCGCAGCGCGTATTGACCGGGCGCATACTCGCAGGTGGATCAGATGCGCGCTTGCTTGTACCGATTCTGCTTGCGCCGTTTAACCCATCCGGTGCAGCGCAGTTATTCATCGGACGCGCTGTTACTGTATTATTCAGCCTGATTACCATCGCATTGATTTACAGTATCACGAGGAAGCTGGCGAATCGTTCGGCTGCGTTTCTGGCGACGGTGTTGGCGGTGCTATGCCCCTATCTGCTTTTCTATCAACGTATGGTGTTGATAGATGGCTATACGACAACAGCGGGCTTGCTGGCTCTATGGCTGGTCTTGCAGAGCAAACAAGGCAACTGGTGGAAAAACGGGGTTCTCTGCGGGCTAGCGCTGGCGTTGGCGGTAGGGATCAAGGGAACGGGCGTTGTTTTTCTGGCGATCCCGGCAATTGCCCTGATTGTCGACTGGCGCGGCTGGAAAGTGCGCTGGCTGATCGTTTGTTATGCGATCTTCGGCGCAATCTGGATACCGCTGTTTTTGCTGCTGCGTTCGCGCGGGATCAGCTATTTCGGGCTTGCGGAAAGCGTCTCCGCTACGCAGGGAAGTATATTTAGCCGATTTCTGGCTAACCTCGGTGCGATTTGGGAAATTGATGCCGCTTACCTTTCGATTCCGTTCCTGATTTTGTTCATTCTCGGTGCGCTCTGGTGGCTGGTGCGTGAACCGCGCCGCGCCGGAATGGTATTGCTCAGTCTGGTTATTCCGATGTCTGGCATTCTGGCGTTGTCGCCGCTGGCACGCGCACGCTGGTTGATTCCGCATATCCCGCTGTTGATTATTGCGGGTGTAATCGGGATCGATCTGTTTCTGTGTGCTGTTCCGTTGCGGCGATTGATCCCTGTGGTCGTTGCTGGTGTGTGGTTCGTTGGCGTTTTCCTGCCGTTTTACCTTCCATTACAGCGCGACCCAGCATCGCTGCCACTTTCCGCGACGGATCGACAGGAATATATCACGGCGGATTCTGCCGGGTTTGCGCTGAAGGATGTTGCGGATTATCTCAAACAGAATGCACCCACATCAAAAACTGTGGGGATGCTGGCAAACTGCGTTGGTCTGACGCTCTATCTGCCGGAGACGCTGGAATGTCCGCTGATTACGTGGGATGGCAGCCAGCAGGCAACCATCGCCAATCGTGTCAACGAATTGGCGAAAAGCGAAGTGATTTATGTGGTTCTGGAAAATCTGCCGTACATCACTGCACAGGGGATCACTGCACCGATGGAATCGGTAGCGATGTTTGAGCGTCCCGGCGGCACATCAAAACTGACGATTTACCGCGTCGGGAATCCATGAATTAGAGACAATCTGAAAAAGAATGACCCCTATCCCCCACCCTTTCCCCGCAGGCAGGAAAAGGGAGCGAACACAAGTGTGTCTGGAAGTCCCTCCTCGCCAGCGGGGAGGGATTGAGGGTGGGGTTTATAGGACTTCCCTTGATCCCCAGCGAACCGCTGCCGCACTCCACGTATAGCCGACGCCTGCGCCTGCCAATACAATCAGGTCGCCGGGGTGGATTTTGCCCTGCGCCAATCCGAGTTCGAGCGCGAGAACCTGATCCACGCTCTGGATATGTCCGTAATCTTCGAGATATACGGATTGCTCTGGCGATAACCCGATAGCTTTCAGGATTTCCAGATAGAACGAGCGCTTCATATGCGTAATGCCGAGGAATTTCACCTCGGCTAGAGATGCGCCGCTTTGTTCCACTGCCTGCCGGATCACCTTCACAAAATTATCCAGCGAGTTTTCCAGTCGGGTCGCCATGAACGTCGGATCGGTTACATCCAGACGCCCCTGCACACCACCGACGATCTCTGCGCCGTCGCCTACCGCGTCCGTCGTCATCACCACAGTTTCGGAAAGAGCGGCGTCTGTGATCGCGCTCATCCCGACAATCAGGTTTTCGGTAGCATCCCGTTTGAGGATCATCGCGCCACCGCCTGCACCGAAGTTGAACATGAAGCGGGTGCGTTCGTTGCGCAGGTTCACAATATCATTTTCACGGCTGGCAGCGGCAAGCAATACATAATCCAGCTTCGGATCAGCCAGCATCATCCCGCGCGCCACGTTCATCGCAATCGGCGCACCAGCACACAGTGCGTAGACCTCGAACGCGAAAGCATTGGATGCACCGATATTCGCCTGAATCTTCGCGGCGGCGTTCCAGACAATATGATCCTTATATTCGCTCCCGTGCGAGATCACCGCGCCGATCTGTTTGGGGTCGATGCCCGCCATCGAGATCGCGTTTTGGGCAGCGCAGGAAGCCATCATACTGATTGTGTCGGATTCATCCGCGATATGGCGCTGGCGTATGCCCATCTTTTCCCGCAGGATGTTTTCGGGAATACCTGTCTGCTCTACGAGGTCGGCAGCAGTTTCAATCCTTGCGGGGAAATACGTTCCCCAGCCCGCAATTCCGATCATTGAGGAGCCAACGGCAAACTAATGGTGACGGTTGTCCCGGTATTTGCGCCTTTGCTTTCTGCCCAGATACGCCCCTCATGGGCTTCGACAACGGCTTTGGCTATCGGAAGCCCCAGCCCCATTCCATTAAAGCTGCGCGTCATGTGATCCTGTACCTGATAGAAATTCTCGAAAATACGCTCCACCTGTTCGGCAGGAATGCCTATTCCGGTATCCTTGATCCTGATCCAGATTTCGTTGCCCTTGCGCTCCGTATAGACATCGACGCGCCCGCCTTTGGGTGTGAATTTGACTGCATTATTCAGGATGTTGGTGAGCGCCATGTTCAGCCGCACTTTATCCACCACCACCATATCCGAAAGGCCGGGATAGTGGACTTCGATATACTGCTCCTTCGCCCATGCCATTTGTTCGGCTTCTTTCTGTGCCGTTTGCAGCAGAGAAACAAGCGTTTCCTTTTCCAAGGTGAGTTCTGCCGTGCCAGTTTGCAGATAGCGGAGGTTGGTCATGTCTTCGATCAAATCGGTCAGGTGTTGCGCGCTGGCAAGGACTTTCTCTGCGTGTTCGCTGGATTCACCGTGTGTTTCCTCGCGCAGAAAGCTGGCATATCCGACGATGACGCTCAAAGGAGTACGCAGTTCATGAGAGGCAATCGCAATAAAATCGTTTTTGAGCTTATCTACTTCCTGGAGGCGATCATTGGCCTTGCGGAGACTTTCGGCCTGTTCCGCATTATTGATCGCTACCGCTGCCTGTGCCGCGAGAATCTGGAGAAAGCCTTGTTCCTGCTTTGTCCATTCCGACCCGATTCGGTTGACAACCTCGATCACGCCGACGACTTCATCACGAATACGCATCGGTACACCCATCAGGGAGCGCGTCACGAACGCGATTTCCTTATCTACCGTGCGATTGATGCGGCTGTCGTTGGTTGCGTCCTGAATGACTATCGGAAGATTATTCAGAACAACATCCCCGGCAATACTGTCATTCAACGGCACAAGAACGCGCTTGATTTCAGTATCGCGCAGGCTGCTGGTGGCAACAAAAAATAATTCGTTGGTACGCGGATCGAGCAGCAGGACCGAAGCAGATTCGGAGTGCGTGATTTCTGCGGCAACTTCCATGATGTAAGTGAGAAGAGTTTGCAGATCGAAGTTGGAATTAAGGACAAGACTTACATCCAGAAGTCGTTTTAATATTTCATTTTCCAGCCGGGGATCAATCAACGCCGCTGTCATGTTAAATTCCTGTCCCTTGTTGGTAAATCAGGCGTGCATGAGGGTACTGAAACCATTATAAATTCTTTTTTGTCTCTGCCAAAATGTGATCCACCACTCTGACAAGTGCATCAGGTTCACTTAACCCTTCTTTGATTGCTGCGCGATAAACTGCCGTTTGACGATCTGCACTTGTGCCATGCTCGAAAATTTTATGAACATAATGCGCATCTTCACGCGCACCGAGAGCGTCTAAATGTGGATCGATCAGAGTGAGAATTTCATCCCACAGTTTGCGGATCGGGACGGACTCTTCGATTCCAAAATCGATCAATTCGGCTTCTGTGCCATAGCGCTGCGCCCGCCATTTATTTTCCTGTATCTGCTCCCCGCGATACCAGCGCCATGTCTGGTTATGCGAACGAAGGTTGACCAGAAACGCCGCCAGTCCCTGAATCAGCGCGGTTACGCACATCGCCTCATCAATGGTTGTACAAATATCCGCGACCCGGATTTCCAGCGTGCCGATGCGTGGATTGGGGCGCACATCCCACCAGATGCGGCGCGGGTCTGTGGCCTCGACTCCTTTCCCAAGTGAACCAGTGCGCGCCAGCAGCGCAATATAGCGCTCGTATTCCTCGAAACTGCCGAACGATGGCGGCAGGCCAGTACGTGGCAGCGATTCAAATATCACACAGCGATAGGATTTCAGCCCGGTGTCGCGCCCATGCCAAAATGGGGAACTGGTCGTTAACGCGAGGATATGCGGCAGAAAGTAGCGAATCTGGTTCATGATGTCGATAGTCAGGGCGCGCGCTTCCTCGGATGTCCCAAAGCCAAGATGAACGTGCATCCCGAAGATCAGGAGGCGTCGCGCCACATCCTGCATATCACCATAGAGTTCGTAGTAACGCTCGTTGGGGGTCACAAATTGATCACGCCATTTGCTGAACGGATGTGTCGCCGCCGCCCCGATAGCCTTGCCATTCTCTTCTGCCAGTTCACAGACGCCGCGCCGGAGCCGTGTCAATTCAGCGCGTGCTTCCTTCACGTTGGCACAGACCGAACCCGCTACTTCCAGTTGAGATTGCATAAATTCCGCTTTGACGTTATCCCCCAACCGGGAAATGCCACGTTCAAGCATTTCCTGTACGCCAGCCGTCAATTCGCGCGTTTCGGGGTCGACGATCATGTATTCTTCTTCGATACCAAGCGTGAGCGGCGGCTGATAGATGGGCATGGCTAAAGCGGCTCCTTTTCGGGTTAGTCTTGCAGGCGCGTCTTCCACTCTTCAATCAAGGGCAACAAGGTCTCTGCCAGACTCAGGAAGTCATCCGGGCGCAGTTCCGCGCCGTTTTCCCAACGGGCCTGCTCCAGTTTGCGCAGGCGGCGCTGTTCGGCGGTTTCCCGGACGCCAAGTTTAGGCGATTGCGATTCCTTTGCTGCCAGCAATACATGAAACAAATCGTATAGCGCGAAGGTTTTCACCTTTTTGGGCGAAAGGAAGGTATACAGAATCATCTCTGTATCATCCTGATTGAGTTGCATCGCCAGCATCGACCAGCCAGAGGGTGCTTTGGGCGTGCTGCGGATCACCAGAAAGCGCCATAGCATCGGGTTGATCCGTCGATTCAGGTAGATCGTTTTCTGTGAGGGATGATTTCTTTTCGCGTCGATGAATAGAAGCGTTTCGGGATTGACGACCAGCGAACGGCGGCTGGGCCAATAGCGCTTGAGAAGGCGATCCGCAGCGATTCCAATCAGAATTGCGCTGATCATGCCCAGCGCAGCCGACACAACCCAGCCCAACCCGGCGATCCCTACGTTGAATGCCAGCCAGTTATCTACCGGATCAATCAGTGCCAGCCAGATGAGGACGCCGCTGCCAAAGGTGATCAGTGGTAGCGCGATCCGAAAACCGAGATGCTCAATATCTACCGGAAACGTTTTTACATTTGAAAATGAGGTATTCATGGCAAATGTTTTTCAAAGAAAGGATACAGGATATTCTAGCGCAGCCTGTCGCAGTCAACTACAAACCCGACAAAGTTGACACTCCAAAATCGGTGGATCGCAAACCCTGCCTGCGCTGGTACAATCGGGAAAATAATCTTGAGGCAGGCATGATCCCGAAGGTACTCGCCATCGCAGGCTCCGATTCGAGTGGTGCGGCAGGCGTTCAATCCGATTTAAAAACCTGTGAAGCGCGCGGCGTCTATGGCCTCTCTGCGCTGACGCTGGTTACCGCGCAGGACTCAAACGGTATACAGGCGATCCATCAACTCCCGGTGGAATTCATCGCAGCGCAGATCGATTCTGTGATGGCGGATATTGGTGCGGATGCGGTCAAAACCGGCTTGCTCCTGCGGGCAGAAGTGATCCACATGGTAGCAGAAAAGATGGCACACTATCAAATCCAGAATCTGGTGGTCGATCCGGTGATGGTCGCCGGAGATGGTCGCCGTTTGATCAACGAGGAAGCCGATCAAGCCTATATACAGGAGTTATTCCCGCGTGCCTTGATCATCACGCCCAACCTCGATGAGGCGCAACTGCTCACAGGTCACCGTGTCCAGAGCATGACCGAGATGTATATTGCTGCCGAACTCCTGCGCCAGATGGGGCCAAAATATGTTCTGCTCAAGGGTGGACATAGCAAAGAAGGGAATGAAGTCGTAGATTTGCTCTACGACGGAACACGCTTCGAGGAATTCCGCAGCGAACGCCTCCCGACATGGAATGCGCGCGGGACGGGGTGCGCCTTTGCCAGTTGTATCGCTGCCGAAGTCGCCAAAGGCCATAGCGTTCCTGAGGCCTGTTCCACCGCCAAAACCTATGTCCTCGGCGCATTACGTGCAGCCTCGGATTGGAAGCTGGGACACGGACGCGGCGCGATCTTTCACGGATATGCCAACGCCAAATGAACAATAATCCGAATCTCCTCAATTTTCAATGTACCGTCTGCGGCAAGACCTACGCGCCGGATTCGCTGCTTTATACCTGCCCTGCCTGTGGCGAAATCGGCACGCTCGATATGAATTACGATTTCAGCAAATTTGCAGGTGAGGCTAACCGTGCTGGTTTTGAATCCAGTCACGAGGCATCCCTGTGGCGCTATCGGGAATTGCTACCGATTCCACCGGATGCAGTTGTTCCGGCGCTATCGGTTGGCGGGACGCCCCTGATCCCTGCATCCCGCCTCGCGCAAACGGCTACCGTACGCGAGTTATGGATCAAGGACGATGGGCGTAACCCCACCGCCAGCCTCAAGGATCGCGCCTCGGCAATGGTTGTTGCCCATGCGATGCAGATGGGTGCAGAAGTCGTCACGACAGCCAGTACGGGCAACGCGGCGGCAGCATTGGCAGGGCTGGCCGCAAGCGTTCCCCTGCGCGCTGTGATATTCGTACCCGCCAAAGCACCAGAAGCAAAAGTCGCGCAGTTGTTGACCTATGGCGCGGAAGTCTATCTGGTCGAAGGATCGTATGATGATGCGTTTGATCTGTGTATGCAAGCCGCCGAAAAATATGGCTGGTATTGCCGAAACACAGGCATCAACCCGTATACTACCGAGGGCAAGAAAACCGTCTCCTATGAGATAGCGGAACAACTTCGCTGGGAAGCACCAGATGTTGTTGTAGTGAGTGTAGGGGATGGGAGCATCATCGGCGGGGTATATAAAGGCTTCGCGGACTTGTTGCAACTCGGCTGGATTACACATATGCCCCGGTTGATTGGGGTACAGGCCGAAGGCAGTGCGGCGCTCTATAGCGCATGGAAAAATGGACAAGCCGCGAACACCATGCAGCCGATTAACGCCCAAACCATTGCCGATTCGATCTCTTCCGACCTGCCGCGAGATCGCGTGAAAGCATTGCGCGCGGTCAAGGCATCAGGAGGCGCATTCGTGACTGTTTCCGATGATGCAATTCTGGAAGCAATCCCGGCAGTGGCGCGTGGCAGCGGCGTTTTTGCGGAACCTGCAAGCGCGGCAACCTGGGCAGGGTTGTTGAAAGCACGGCAGGAAGGGCTGGTCAGCGCGACAGATCGTGTCGTATTGCTCAATACAGGCAACGGCCTCAAGGATATTCGTGCCGCGATGAAAGCTGTTTCCGGCGGGGTACGCATTGGCAAAACGCTTGCCGATCTGGAACTAGTCCTGAAATTGTAAAAAACTTATTTCGATTTGGGTACTTTTCCTCTACGCCGAACTACAATGGTGTTGTTCCATAAGCGTATCAAACGACTTAACGATTAAACACAGGCATGGGGGCATCCTTGAAGTTCGGGAAAACGGGGGAAAGCTGGAAACAAGCGCCTACCGCAATCCTGTTGGGATTAGCGGCGAGTGTTGCACTGTTCGGGGCGCTGGTTGCGTTCATCAGGCTGTTGGTCACGATAGAATCGCCAGAATCGCGCGGGGCGCTGGTTGCCATGTTTGGCGCAGTCGTTTTTTTTCTGGCATTTGCGGCGGGTGCGTTCATTGAATTGTGGCGCGTCATTCGCCGTGCCAACCACGCGCGGGAAGAGTGTGATCGACAGATCGCCTTGCTCCAGCAGCAATTGACCGAACGCGGCAAAGCGCTCGAAAAAGCAGTGAGGGAGACAGAACGCGCCGCGAAAGCGCGCACGATTTTCCTTGCCAGTGCGTCCGAATCGCTCCTGAAACCAGTAGAGCGTCTGATCGAACAGACCAGATCATTCACGCCTGCCGACCCAATCCAGACCGCCGCCCTGATGCAAATCCATTTCCACAGCGAGACTTTACAAAAAGAAATCCGTCTACTGCTGGATGCGTCTCACATCGAAAGCGGGCAATTGAATTTACTGATTGAGCGTGGAATCAAGCTGGACGAGATACTCCCTCCAGTGATCGACGGAGCGCGGCGTACCTTGCAGGTCAATCCTAATGTGCAGTTGCATCTCGAAGTTGAGGATGGTTTGCGTGTTACAGCGGATCGGCAGCGGCTCAGTCAGATGCTCGAACTCCTGTTGAGCAACTCTATCCGATATACCGAGGCAGGCAGGATCACCCTGAAAATTCAGGACGCAGAAGATTTGGTACAAATCACTGTGAGCGATACCGGAGCGAGTTTGTCCCCGGAAAATCTGCAACGTGCCTTTGATGGGTTGCGCCGCACGAGTCCCTGGAAGCTGGAGGATAATGCGCTCGATCTCAGCCTGCCGATTGTGAAGGCGCTGACGCTTGCACATAGGGGGCATGTTTGGGCCGAAAACGGACACGAAGCTGGTGTGGCTTATAATATAGCTATTCCCAAATAACACCCTCTTCGGAGATTTTATGATTATCGACTGGTCAAAAGTTGCGCCTGTACTGGTGTCTATCGGCGTGATCATCGCGGTAGCAATCCTGCGGCAATATTCCAAATCATTTGCCGCCATTGCCGCGACGATGCCGATCAACATCCCGCTTGGATTATGGATTATTTATAGTGGTACGGATGGGGATGCAACCACCAAACAAAAGGCGATGGCCGATTTTGGTGAATTATTGCTGGTGAATATTTTCCCGACGATTGCGTTTTTGCTGACGGCGTGGCTCATGACGCGCGCTGGTCATTCCGTCATCCCCACGATTGTTGTTGGCTATCTCTCGTGGGGCGTGTTGCTGGCGGCGGTTTTACTGCTGCGCGGACGCTAGCTATTTGCTGGCGGTGGCGGCGGGCGTGGCGACAGTTGTTGCGGCTGCGGCGGTTGTTGCAGCGGGTTTAGTGGCCTCTTCGGTCTTGCCCGGCGTCGCCACAGGCTTTGTTGCTTCTTCGGTCTTGCCGGGGGTTGCCGCTGATTTAGTTGCTTCTTCGGTCTTGCCCGGTGTTCCTGCTAGTTTGGTTGCCTCTTCAGTTGCGCCGGGTGTTCCTGCCACTATTGTTGGTGTGATTGATCCCGCTGGTTTGGGCGCGCGGAATTCCAGATAGAACGCCGTCCAGACGGTGATTCCGAGCAGCGCTGTGGTTAGCCACATTGCCAACGTAAAGCGCATATAGCGCTTGATATTTTTTACCTTGAACCACTCTGGCAGCCGATTCTCGAACCACATCCGAATCACCAAATAGCTCGCCACAATTTGCGCCACAATCCCCGTGAAGGCGTGAAGCGTGGGCAGGAAAATCAGCGGACGACTGATACCTGTGGAAATGCGCGGCTCCACAAAGCGCGTAAAGGTGTTGATCATTACAAAGCCAATCAAAAACCAGTTGGTAATGGTGACTGTGGTCATCACCAGTTTATGATTGGGTTCAAATAATTTTCGGCGGGCAAAGCCAAACCCGATCAACATCAGCGGAACCAATAAAAAGATATAGGCGAGTAGTACCCAATCCGAAGTCGTTAGCTGTGGCATTATTCCCCCATTGTGAAGGTGGTCGGCGCAACAAAATTATAGTGCGTTTGAACTTACGCGCATATCAGGTTAATTGGATGTATCAGAATGAGCGAATCAACTGCTGCAACGCCAGCGCGAAAGGCGATTCCGGGGCCATGATTGCCGCTGGAATGCCGCGCCGGAGTGCCTGATTCTGGTTCACATCGAACGGTAATTCGCCATTGACGGGTGTGCCGAGCGCTTTGGCAATTGCCTGAATCGGGACACCGGGTTCAGGGCGGGCATGATTGACCACCACGCGCACATTTCGCATATCCACGCCGTAGTTTCCCAATATCTGCGGCAGATTGAAATTCGTCTGCGCGGTTGTCATATCATCCGTTGCGACGATCACGACAGTACGCGCGACGGACATTGCTGCTGCTGTCGCCGGATTCATGCCACTTGCATCGACCACCATTTGCTGAAAACCATTTGCCAGCGTCGAAAACAGATTGATAGTTGCATCCGGGCTGAGTGGGCGTGGCGGCGCTACGGCGGGCGAACCCATGACGCCGACGCCTGCCTGCTGATGCGGCGTGATCGCTGCGCCAATGGTACGCGCGTCCAGCCGTTCGCCAAGCGGGAGCAAGTCAGCCCATGTTGCGCGGAGTTGCATATGCAATTGTGCCGCGACCTGTCCATTCCCCATCGCCATATCCACCAGGCAAACGCGCTCCACGAGGCGACGCATCAGGAAGGTGAGATTGACGGCAACAGTTGTGCCACCCATGCCGGGACGAAGCCCAAAAATGACGGTCAAGGGTATCTGTCGATCCAGACGGCGTATTGGAGAAGCGCCTGTGGCGGCTTGCGTCGGCGGAGCGCTACTGTCTGCCCCAATCGGCAAACGACGACCACCCGGATTGGGTTGGGTTGGGGGCGATGGCTGATTGCTGTAAACCGGCGGTGGTTGCTCCGGCGCGGGCGTTCGCACCGATCCGCTGGATGGCGGCGAGGCAGGAGAAGTGATCTTGCCGCTGAGGATTTCCGCAATACGCGAGGTCAATTCGCGCGAGGAGACGGGCTTGCTCATAAACGAAGTCGCACCTGCATTGAGCGCCATCTGGCGATCCATCGGCTGGCTGCGCGCCGTCAGAATCAGGACGGGGACGCGCGCTGTCGCGGGGTTGGCGCGTAGCTGGCGCGTCACGTCATAACCGCTAATCCCCGGCATCATCAGGTCGATGATGGCGACATCGGGACTTTGTGTTTGGGCAGCCTCCAGACCCGCTTCGCCTCCTTCCGCAAGGATCGCAGTGTGTCCTTCACGCTCCAACATCAACTTCACCATTTGGAGCAGCCCGGAATCGTCGTCAATTACAAGAACTCTTGCCATGTGCTTTATTTATCCGTTGGCTGGGAGGCTTTTTCTACACAAAAAATATTCGTAAAAGTCCGATTGATGATAACCGAACCACCGTTGAACTGTATTTCCGGGCGTGCAGTCAATGTTGCTGTCGCACGAAACACTGTGATGAAAGAATCGACGCTTTGCAGCAGCATGTTATCAATATCGGTTGGAGACGTCTGTTTCAAGCCGCCGCGTATCTCGAACCCCTTGGTTACGGTAAACAGCGCGAACAGAATTGGCGCATCCGGTTTCACCTGATAGATCGAATGGCGTGCGATACCATCTTCTTCGCGTGCCAGTATCACCGCTGTGACTGTATCCTTGCGGACATTTCCAACGGGATATTGCGCGGTAAAGACAGTCGGATCATGCACAGGCGAAATATAGATATTCTCAACGCGGATAAAGCTGCTCAACTTGTCGTTGAGTGTATCAACCAACGGTTGGCCTTTTAAGGGAATATCGCCGGAGATACGATAATTTTCAGTCAGGATATCCGCAGACAGGTAACCCTTCCGCGAAAGTGAAACAACTTTATCCGCCATGGTCGGGATTACACCTTTCCGCTCCGATGCCGCCATACCTTCGGATTGTACCCGAAAATAAAAACGATGAAAACATTTATGGCAGATTTTGGCACAGGCCGCCTGTCTATAGGTTCACAAAAACTGTTGGTCATATCCCCGCAAAGGGGCTGAATCCAGACACGAAACGGCACGCCGTCAGGTTGTATCTGGCATTCCATTTTTGGCCTGGAAAATTTCAGGCTTCGGATGAACGTCAACCATTGGAATGACAAAGCACACTTGATCGGAAAATTTTCATCTCCTATAGTGTGGATAGCGTTGGCATTATTACAGAAAATATAAACAGGCCAACGAACTTATCAAGCACAAAAAAGGGTTTCGCAATACAAAAATTCCTGCCCGTTTGACATGCTGAAAGAAGGTTGCAATGTTGCCTTCAACCATAGATAGACCCACCTCTGGCGAAACTGACCACAGATGGCTCCGACATTATGACGCTGGAATCCCTTCGCATCTCGAATATCCCCATATTCCAATATATCAACTCCTGAACGAGACTGCACATCGCTATCCAGAGCGCACCTGTGCCATCTTTTTTGGGCGGCATTTCACCTATCGCCAGATCAACGAACTCTCGGATTCCTTTGCGGCCGGGTTGCAACGTCTGGGGATTCGCCCCGGTGAACGTCTGGCGCTCTTGTTGCCCAACTCTCCGCAATATCTCATCGTCTACTATGGCGCACTCAAAGCCGGAGCTATTCTTGTTCCACTCAATCCTCTTTATACTACCCATGAGCTAGCCCGCCATCTGACGGATTCGGACTCACAAACCATCGTCACGTTGCCTTTATTTGTGGAAAAGGTTGCCGGACTCCTCTCCAAAACGCCGTTGAAACGGATCATTGTCAGCCGGATGGCTGACGTTCTGCCTTTTCCGCAAAACGTGATCCAGAGTTATAGAGAATTCAATCTGATGCGCTCTATACCAAAGGAGGGGCTGATTGAATTACAAACCATGCTTTCGCCTGTTCCGGCCTTTACCCCGCCAGCTATCGACCCGGATTCGATGGCAATGATCATCTATAGCGGCGGCACAACCGGAACCGCCAAAGGGGTCATGCTCTCACACTTCCACTGTATTGCCAGCGCCTTGCAAATAAAAACATGGGGACACCTTGTTCAGCCCCGTGTCCTCGCTGTGCTTCCCCTGTTTCATGGGTTTGGAATGAACATGACAATGAACGCCCCCATTATGGCAGGTGGCGAGATCATTCTCCTACCACGTTTCAAGGCATCGGATGTGTTGAAAGCCATCCAAAGATACAGACCAGCGTTTTTCGTTGGTGTGCCTACAATGTTTGCGGCATTCAACAGTTTGCCAGACATGGAACATTATGATCTGACCAGTATTGAAGGAATTTTTGTCGGCGCAGCCCCATTGACGCAGGCTGTCAAATCCGACTTTGAGGCGCGTACCGGTGGGCGTATGATCGAAGGCTATGGCCTGACCGAGGTTGTTACGGCTTGTATGTCGAACCCATACAAAGGGCAGCATAAACCCGGCAGCGTTGGCGTTCCTCTCCCGGATATGGATTTCAAAATCGTTAGTCTGGATGATGGACATGATATGCCGCCGGGTGAACGGGGTGAGATCGTGTTGCGCGGCCCGACGCTCATGTCGGGCTATTACAAAAATCCGGAAGAAACTGCCAGGTCGATGGTCGATGGCTGGTTTCATACAGGCGATATTGGGTATATGGACGAAGACGGCTATTTCTATGTCACAGACCGGAAAAAGGAATTGATCATCATTGGCGGTTTCAATGTTTTTCCGCGTGATATTGATGAGGTCATCTATCAGCATCCCAAAGTGAAGGAAGGGATCGCCGTAGGGATTCCTGATTCCCGGAGAGGGGAACGGATCAAGGTGTTTATTGTTCTTCGGGATGGCGTGACCGCGACTTCCGGCGAATTCATCGACTTTTTCAAGGAACGGCTGGCGGCTTATAAAGTGCCTTCGGAGGTGGAATTCCGTAAGGAACTTCCGAAGAGCATGATCGGAAAAATTATGCGGCGTATTCTGCGCGAAGAAGAAATCGCAAGGATCGAAGCAAAGGCTGATATTCCCGCAAACCAGCCAAAAGGAAGGACGTAATCGAACATGGAGCTTTTTTCGCTACAGGATAAAGTCGCTATTGTGACGGGTGGTTCGCGCGGGATTGGCGAGGCGATTGCCCGTGCCTATGCCAAAGCAGGCGCAAAGGTTGTGGTTGCCAGCCGTAAAATCGAGGGGGTTACGGCGGTTGCGGAATCGATCAAGGCCGACGGTGGTACAGCGCTGGCCGTTGCAGCACATATGGGAAGCCTTGATGCGATCAAAGCGCTGGTTGCGCAGACTGTTGACGCCTTCGGGGGGATAGACATCCTCGTCAATAATGCCGCAACCAATCCACATTTCGGGCCGTTGCTGACAGCAGACGATAGCGTTTGGGAAAAAATTCTGGATGTAAACCTGCGTGGCTATTTCCGCATGATCCGCGAAGTTGTGCCATCCATGACTGCACGCGGTGGCGGCAAAATAATCAACATGGCCTCGATTGCAGGGCTAATGCCAATGGCCGGGATAGCGCTCTATGGGATCAGCAAGGCCGCCATTATTATGATGACGCGCTCTCTCGCGGCTGAACTGGGGACATCCAATATTCAGGTGAATGCCATCGCGCCGGGGATCATCAAGACAAAGTTCAGCGAGTTAATCTGGGGAAATGCGTCGTTGGGTAGTTTCGTGGTAGATAGAACTCCGGCGCATCGTATCGGTACAGTTGACGAGGTGATCAGTACCGCCCTTTTGCTGGCAGGACAGGGCAGTAGTTTCATTACGGGGCAGGTCATGGTGATCGATGGCGGGTTGACGCAAGGTTCAGCGGTAGTCTGAAACAGCAAGTCCGCTTTACCAGCATCTACCAAAACCGAAATGGAACTTTTTTAATTCCGCTGGCGTCTCTTTCTATAGCATGGAAGGAGAGTTTTAGATCATGAAACGCCTCGGTTTATTGCTGGTATTCGCCGCTGTCCTCGTCGTCGGGGGTGGCTTTATATTTCAAAGAAGTCTGGTAGCTTGCGGCTGCAAACCTCCCCTGGTGGTACTTGCACAGAATGCAACAGTCGTGCCGCCTGATGCGCCACCGCCGATGGTTACACAACCGCCACCACGCCCTATCGGGCAGGTTGTGCTGAAGTCGCACCGCGTCAAAGCCGTGATCGAAAATCAGGTTGCCACAACAACCGTCGAGCAGGAATTTGTAAATGAGGGTAATGGCCCCGCCGAAGGGCAATATCTGTTCCCCTTGCCCGTCGGTGCAGCTGTCAACAACCTGACGATGTTTGTGGATGGCGTGGCGATTCAGGCGCAATTGCTGGACGCCAGACAAGCGGCACAAATATATAACGAGACAGTGCGCCGCCTGCGTGATCCGGCGCTCTTGCAATATGTCGGACGTTCGGCAATACAGGCAAATGTGTTCCCGATTCCGGCGCACGGTTCGCGCAAATTGCAGATTACCTATTCTCACATCGTCGCCGCTGAAAATGGCCTGATTCAGTATCAATATCCGCTCAAGTCGGATTATGTGAGCAACCTGCCCGCGCAACAGGTCAGCGTCTCCGTCGAGGTGCGCAGCAAAGACCCGATCAGCAACATCTATTCGCCCGATGCAATCGTTGGCATCTTCCGCGAAGACGAAACCCATTTCAAGGCGGGTTTCGAGACGAACAATTACCGCGCGATAGACGATTTCAATCTGTTTTATGGCCTGAAAACAAACGACATCAGCGCGAATCTGCTCACCTATCGCGCCAGCGCCGATGAAGATGGCTTCTTTATGCTGATGCTCACGCCGCCATTTAACAATGTCAAAGTATTGCCGAAAGACGTGATCATCGTCCTCGATCAGTCTGGTTCAATGATGGGCAAAAAATGGGATCAGGCGCGTTCTGCCGTGCGCTATGTCCTCGAACATCTGAACCCCGAAGATCGATTCAATATCGTCTCGTTTAGCACAGGTTATCGGATTTACGCAAAGAGCTTGCAGAAGGTCGATCAAGCCGCCGAAGCCGCCAAATGGGTACAGGGGTTGAACGCCGAAGGTGGCACGGATATTGACGGGGCGCTCGGTCAGGCTGCCAGCTTTATTGATCCTGAACGCACCACGAATATCATCTTCCTGACCGATGGACAGCCAACAGAAGGCGAAACCGACATCAGCCGCCTGTTGCAGAAGGTCAAGGATCGCAGCAAGCCAAACGTCCGCTTGTTTGTTTTCGGCGTCGGCGATGACGTAAACACCTTCCTGCTGGATACTCTCAGCACGGATAATCGCGGACAATCGGTCTATGTACGCCCTGCGGAAAACATCGAAACGAAGGTGAGCGCTCTCTATAACAAGATCACCTCCCCGGTACTAGCCGACGTGAAGCTGGATTTTGGCGACCTTCTGGCAGAAGATATTTATCCTGCGGGACAACTGCCCGACCTGTTTGCCGGAACGCAGTTGATTATCACAGGGCGCTATCGCAAGGAAGGCACAGCCGCGATCACGCTGACGGGCAAGCAGAACAATGATATGGTCAAAGTTACCTACAGCGATCAGAAGTTCCCTGCCAACGCTGGTGGAGAGTCATTCGTCGCGCGGTTGTGGGCGACCCGGAAGATCGGCGCACTGCTGAACACAATCCGCTTGAAGGGTGAGACAAAGGAACTGGTTGATTCGATTGTGCAACTGTCGCGCCGCTATGGAATCATCACGCCCTATACATCGTTCCTGATTCAGGAAGAAGACGTGAATCGGCGTGTTGCTCAGGAGCCAACCATTGTTGCATCCAGCAACAATCCGGGTGCAGCGCAGCCACTCCCGGTTACCGGGGGCGGTGGTGGCGCTGCATTGCCAACAGTCGATCAGGGCGGTAGCGACGGTAGCAATGGCTTTTTCGCTCCCCAAACAGCAATACCTCCTGCAAAGGCTCAATCTGGCTCGGAAGCGGTGAATATTGCTGTCGATGCCAACGAAAAGAAGGACGCCGATAAACCCGAAGCCGACAAGACCAACGGTCAGAAACGCACCATCGGTTCGCGGACGTTCGTCAACCAGAACGGCATGTGGTTCGATACCGCTTATGACGCCAGCAAGATGAAGGCAACGCCGATCACCTTCCTGAGCGATGAATACTTCAAACTGCTGGAGAAATACCCGGAATTGAAGGATGTCTTTGCGCTTGGGGATAAGCTGATCGTCGTTATCGACAAAACGGCCTACGAAATCAAACCGTAATCGTTGCGCCTGCTGAGGCGATTATGGTTTATAGCCCGGCGCTGAAGCGCCGGGTCTATGCAACGTGAGTCAGCGAACCTGAATCCAGTTGATGTTGGAATCATTTCCAGTGATGACGAACCGGATAACGTGCTGTCCGGCGCTCAGGTTGACGCCCGTTTTGGAGATGGTCTGCCACGTCTGCCAGCCACCCGTATTCGGAACCGTCATTGTCCCGGTGACGTTGGTTCCATCCACTTCGACATAGAACGACCCTGTAGACGTACCATTGGCGACACGGAAATCAAGCGTATACGTGCCTGCGGTGGTGACGTTGACCGTGTACTTGATCCACTCGCCAGAGCGCGTGTAAGCGACGTTATAGCCACAACCCGTATCGGTGCAGGATTCCACATCCACGCCTTCGCTGGTGCGATACTGTCCGCCCTGATTGGCGGCTTCAAGGTCGTGATAGGCGACGCCTTCGCCACCAACGTTATAGTTTTCGGCCTGGAATGTACCGGGCAGGTTGACCGCTGTACCGCCCCAGGGCGTACCATTATTCCCGGATGGGATACTGAACCCGATCCAGTTCAGGTTGGTATCGTTACCCGTTGTGACGAGGCGCAGGACGTGTGATCCGGCGGTCAGGCTGACCCCTGTTTTTGAAACTGTCTGCCAGGTCTGCCAGCCGCCTGTGTTCGGCGTGGTCATCGTCCCGGTGACATTTGTGCCATCGACTTCGAGGTAATACGAACCAGTTGCGGCTCCGCTGGCGACACGGAAGTCAATCGTATACGACCCTGCCGTTGTGACATTGACCGTGTACTTCATCCACTCGCCGGAGCGCATGTAACCAACGTTATAACCGCCACCTGTATCCGATGTACCTTCGACATCGACACCTTCGCTGGTGCGATACTGTCCGCCCTGATTGGCAGCTTCGAGGTCGTGATAGGCGACGCCTTCACCGCCAATGTTGTAGTTTTCAGCTTGTACTGTTCCGGGCAGGTTGACTGCTGTACCGCCGTAAGGCGTACCGTTGCCACCGGGGGATGTTGCAGTGTTGGTTGCGGTTGCGGGCTGGAATGTAGCGACTGTATTGGTTGCCGTTGGTGTGCGTGTATTGGTTGCAGATGTCCCCGTTGTTGGCGTCGGTCCGGATTGTGACAGCACTTCGATACCATTGATAAACGGGTTATCCGCGCCGCCCTGCGAGAATGCCACGACAATCTGTCCGCTACCATTAGCGTTGACATTGAACGCTCTGCTGATCGCGTGCTTGTATCCAGCCAGAGCAAACACATCGAAACTGCTCAGTACCGATGTTCCGTTGACAGCGACGTTGAATTTGCGCGCGCCAACCTGCTGGAAGGAGAGTTCTGCCCAGTGCAGAATCACAACATAGGGTGCGTTTGCGGTTAGACCCGGAATCGTATAGGTGAACTGTGGATTCCAGCGTACCGTTTGATAGACTGCCTGCGGCGCAATGTTGAGATCGAGGAAGCCGCTGGTGTCGATATTTGTGGAGGTATCAGTATATTGATTGCCCTGATCGAACCATGTATCGGCAACAAAGTTGCCGGCGCTACCGCCGCCAGCGTTCACAGCTTTGACGACTGTACCCTGAATTGGGGTCGGGACAGGCGTGTTTGTTGCTGTGTTGGTTGGTGTCAGCGTCTTGGACGGCGTGGCGGTTGGTGGGCAGACTCCACCGGGGCAGGGTGTATTGGTTGCTGTCGGCGTGTTGGTTGCGATTGGTCCATAGACCGGAGTCGGATAGGTTCCGGGGCATAGCGGCGCACCGTCCAGCCATGTGCCGTTGCCGGGGCCTTTGGTGATGATGAAATCGGTACGGCAACTCATGATGCCACCCGCGCCGAGTCCGGTTGCTGTCGTGTTGTTAATCGTTACCGCGCCGGAAGAACGCACTTCAATTCCGTATGTTCCTGTGCCGATAATCTGGTTGCGGTTGAAGGTGATATTGGTGACAGCGCTGCCACCAATGAAATGCAGTGCGTTAAAGTTGCTGTCGATGATCTGGTTATCATCTACGTTGATTGTTGCGTTCAGCGGATTATCGAGCGCATAGAACCAGATTGCGCCCGTACCGAAGTTCCAGCCGTTATAGTAGTCCATCGAACCAGCGCGGATAACCACGTTGCGCGCGATGGTGATCGTACCGGAGACAGGTGTCACCGGGGAGAAGCGGTTGCCTACGTGGATACCACCACCTTCGGCCTGCTGTTCCGCGACATAGTTGTCGGTGACTTTGTTGTTCGTACCGCCATAGAGCGCGATACCGTTGGCAAGGACGGGCATTTCAATACGGTTGAAGGAAAATTCGTTGTTTGCGTCAGCAATGGTTGTTCCGGTGGAATCGCTCCACATTGCCAGTGCATCGTCGCCCGTGTTACGGAAGAACGAATTCTTGACGCTGGAATTGGTCACGCCCTTGTGGAAGTTCACGCCGTCGGCGTTCTGGTTACGAACGCGAACATTGGTGACTTGCAGGTTATCCATCGGGCCATCAAGCCAGAGGCCGCACTTGGTATGTTCGATCCACAGGTTAGTAATCGTAGAATTGTTGAACGCACCGCCGATACCATTGATCTGGTCGTTATCCACGCGCGTGATGACTTCTCCCCAAATGGCGAAATCGGAGAGGTGAACGTTAGTGCTTGGAGCGCTAGCGCCACCGGGCAGCCAGTTCCCGTAGAAACCTTCGTTGTTCCCGAAGGAGTTGGTGAAATGGAATCTGGAATACCAGATACCCGCGCCCTTAATCGTCACGTTATTGACGTGAATCTGGGTGTTGGCACGATATGTTCCGGGAGGAACCCAAAGCACTTTACCCTGACTCGACGCCGCATTGACCGCGTTTTGAATCGCTGTCGTGGAATCAACGGTATCATTCGGGTCAGCGCCAAAATCCGTCGTCAGCGAGAGCGAACCTGCGGGCTGCGAAGCAGCAGGGGCAACCTGCTCAAAATCAATGAGATCGATGGTATAGGATGGCGCTGTATTATTGGAATTGATTTGGACGCGCACCTTCTGGCCGGGCGACATTTGCGGCGTCAGACGGTTGACCTCATCATAGAAGTGATGCGGACGGACGCCACCGGGATCATTGGTGAATGGGTACGTCCCATAAATCCAGCCATATTTAGAAGTGACTTGCAAATCGGGTTGTTGTGCGCCGTTGATATAAAGGCCGAGGGTGGCATCAATGCCCGTGCCAGCGGCGTTATCGGGAATGCTATAGCGTATTACGATGGAGTTTGAAGTTACAGGAACGGTGAATTCAACATATTTGCCCTGCCCGGTGAGGGTCACCGCGCGGCGTCCGATGGCTTCGGTGGCAAGACCGGGATAGTGACGATCTGGTCCGATGACTGTTCCATTATGCGCGGCATCTTCGGCCTGTATTTCGGTATAGGGCATAACGGTGGGGCCAGCACTCCGGGGACGGAACGCCGGAGCCGCAGAAACTGACTGTGAAGAATTGGCGAATAAACTCATCACGAGGCCGCTGATGAGAAGCGAGAGGATTATCAAACCACCTCGCCGGGTAAATTGACTTTTCATAAGAACTAAATTCCTTTCAAAAAATATCTGCAAACAAAGGCGTACCCGATTTGGCGTGCCGTTTTATCTCCTGTTAAAATTTGAAACGTTTCAAAAATTATACAACAAATCAAATTTTTTATCAAGTACCCAATTTGCAATCTTTGGATTTGTGCTGCTTCTTCGACCAAAACGGTAGATAATTCTAGGATTGAGCCCATTCCCCAAAGATTCTATCTTTAAGGAATCTTATGTCGTAATCAGAAAAATGAAACGTTTCAAATCTATAAAGGGTGCATAATGCAAATTAACATATATTTCTCGTAACAAATATCCTGTCCCTGCTACCCTTACACGGAATCAGGGGTAAAATAGAACCTTGTGAATTCACGCACACACCGTTTGTGAAGTCTCACAGTAATGAACGAAAATTATAACGGGATGGGTGGAAATGCCGGACGCGAGTACACAAGCTACGCCACTGCGCGTAGCAATCATCGGTTCTGGGCCGTCGGGGTTCTATGCGGCGGATGCTCTCCTCAAACAAACACAGTTTGCCGTTGAAGTTGATCTATTTGATCGTTTGCCAACCCCTTACGGCCTCGTGCGCGGCGGTGTCGCCCCCGATCATCCAAAAATCAAGGAAGTTACACGCGCCTATGACCGCACCGCCGAAGATGCGCGTTTTCGCTTCTACGGCAATGTCGAATTTGGAACCGATGTCACCCTGACCGATCTGAAAGCGCACTATCACGCCATTATTTACGCCGTTGGTGCGCAAACCGATAAACATCTCGGCATCCCCGGCGAAGAGTTGGCAGGTAGCCATGCCGCGACAGAGTTTGTTGCATGGTATAACGCCCATCCCGATTATCGTGATTGCAGTTTCGACCTTTCTGGCAAGCGTGTCGCTGTCATTGGTAACGGCAATGTGGCGATGGATGTGGCACGTATCCTTGCCCGAAGCCATGAAGAACTCCGCCAGACTGACATTGCCGATTATGCTCTGGATGCGCTCCGTACCAGCAACATCACCGAAATTGTGATGCTCGGACGACGCGGACCCGCACAAGCCTCCTTCACCCACAAGGAATTGAAGGAATTTGGCGAACTCGAAATTTCCGATATTGTGGTTGATCCCATCGAAGGGCGACCCGATCCGGCGACCATCGAATGGTTGAAAAACAACCACAACGCCGAAGTCGAAAAGAACCTCGCCACGCTTGAAGAATTCATCCATCGCGTGCCGGGTGGCAAACCGCGCCGGATCATCATGCGCTTCCTTGTTTCGCCTGTGGAAATCGTCGGCAACGGCAAGGTCGAAGCGATCAAACTGGTCAAAAATCGGCTGGAGCCGGGTTCCGATGGTTCGCTGCGCCCGAAGGCGACTGATCAAACCGAAACCCTGCCCGTCGATCTGGTTTTCCGTTCGATTGGTTATATGGGTGTGCCGCTTCCGGGCGTCCCCTTTGACACCAAAGCCGGGGTAATTCCGAACCAGGGCGGGCGTATTATCGATCCAGCGACGCAACAGGTCGTTGCTGGGCAATATTGCACGGGATGGATCAAACGTGGACCAAGCGGCGTCATTGGCGATAATCGCAAGGATTCCAAAGATACCGTAACTCAACTGCTGGATGATGTGCCGGGCTTTCCAGCGCTCGATCCAGAAAATGCCACGCGCGCCAGTGTTGAGCGTCTGCTTGCCCAGCGTAAACCTGGTTATGTCACCTATGACGACTGGAAACGGCTGGATCAGGCAGAGATCGCCAACGGTGCAGCGATAGGGCGTCCACGTCTGAAGTTCAGCCGCGTGCGTGATATGCTTGAAGCGATCCGCGACGCACGCCAGCCTACTATTTCATAGACAGGATTTCATGAGAGGATATATCAGGCTTCTACAGCGTAACCCCGGTTATGCGCGCCTGTGGTTCGCACAGGCCATCAGTCTCCTGGGCGATTGGTTCAGCACCATCGCCCTTTCTGCCCTTATCACACGCTACAGCGATCCGCGCTATCTGGGCGCGGGGATCAGCCTGCTTCTGCTGGCGCGTTTCTTTCCACCATTACTTGTCGGCCCCTATGCGGGCGTTCTGGTAGATCGGCTGGATCGTCGGCTGCTCCTGATCATTAGTGATTTTGCGCGCTGTGTAATCGTTTTCTGCCTGCTCTTCGTCAACAGTGGGGATCAGTTATGGCTGGTCTATCTGCTGGTTGTCCTGCAATCGTGCTTCGCTGCGCTCTTTGAACCGGGACGTTCGGCGCTGCTTCCAGCACTGGTCAGGCCAGATGATCTGGTACAGGCCAATGTACTTGGGTCTGTCACATGGTCGGTGATGCTGGCGGCGGGCGCGGCAATCGGCGGCGCTGTTGCAACAGCGTTTGGAACGCAGACCGCGTTGATCATTGACGCTTCCAGTTTTGCAATCTCTGCTTTTCTGATCCTTTCGATTCGCGTCAGCATCAAAACCGAACGCACCGAAAAATCCCGGAACGACGGCCCCAAACCCGGCTTTGTCGAGGGGTTGCGCTATGCGTGGCGGCATCCCACAACGCTGGCTGCCCTGCTGGTGAAGATGGGCGGCAGTGTCGGCAGTATCGACACCCTGATGATCATCTATGCTGTGCAGCTTTTCGTCATTGGGGAACAGGGAACGGGATCGCTCGGCTTGTTCTATGCGATGTTCGGTGTTGGCGCGATTCTGGGGCCGATGGCGCTGCAACGCTTCAATGATGGCTCAGTACCCCGGATGCGCCGCCTGATCGTGATCGGCTACGGCTTCCTGAGCGTAGGTTGGTTGTTTCTCGGTGGTGCGCCAAGCCTGCTATTGGCGGCAGCGGCAATCCTCATCAAGGCAATGGGCAGCAGCATCTACTGGACATATAGCAGCGTAATCATCCAGAAAAGCGTACCCGATGAATTTCTGGGGCGTATGTTTGCGCTCGATCTGGCCGGGTTTCAATTGATGACGGTAATCAGCACCATCATTACAGGTGCGTTGACGAACAACATCATGGGCGATCAGGTGCGCGTCATTGTTTTTGGAACGGCGCTATGCAGCCTGATTCCTCTGGCGTTGTGGGCGCTGATTGTGCCGCGTCTCGAACGCCATGAGGAACGTCAGCCAATTGTGACAGCCTGAGATCACTATGGCTTATCTACGTTGTCTTTGGTGACCACAGCCATCGGCAACCGGATTACTTCCGGGATTGCTTCGCCATTCAGCAATTTCACAACTGCGTCTACGCCAGCACTTCCGACTACTGTAGCCGAAGTATCGACTGATCCCCGGTAATATTCACCGATACGGATCAATCGCTTCGCTTCGGCAACGGCATCAATTCCAACCACCGAAACCTCGTCCGGCTTCTTTTTGGCATCACGTAGAGCGCGTATCGCACCAATCGCACCAGCGTCGTTGATGGTGACGATAAAGTTGATCTCCGGGTGTTCTGTGAGCGCCGAAATCATCGATCTTTCGCCGTTGTCTTCCGTCCCGCCGAGATAGGTAGCCACGATTTTTGCATCGGGTGCGCCTGCCTTGAGCGCGTTAAGCATTGATTCCTCGCGCACTTTGATTTGTGGCAAATCTGGATAGTTCAAAACCATCACGTTCGCTTTGCCACCCATCTTTTCCTTGATATAGGTGGCGGCATATTCGCCAGCGGTGCGCCCCATATCTTCGTTTTTGGCGGTAAATGCGACGCCGCCAGAGGTCAGGGTTTCATCGTTCGCGGCGATAGGAATACCCCGTTGACCTGCCTGATTGCGCACATCTACCGTCGAAGCCGGGTCGAGTGTACACATAACAATCCCGCGTGCGCCGAGGGCAAGCAGTTCATTCACCTGTGACGGTTGCTTATCGGATTTGGTGTCGGAGTTTCGCAATTCGACCCGAATGCCCAGAGATTCGGCGCGGGTACGCGCGGCTGCCACATAGCTGGAATGATATTCCGAAGATAGCGAACAGGCAACAACCCCTAGAAATGAATTTTCAAATAGTTTAGGAGCGTTCACGATGTCATCGGGCGTGAGTTTCAGCGTATCTATCGTGCCTTCTTTCGGACGATTGGCAGGAAGCGGCAGCAGCTTTGAGGTGTTGGTCGGTGTTGGTTTGGTCTGTTGCAGATTCGGCACAATCGCGGCTGCGCCGAAAAACAACATTGCCAGAATGCCGACTGTTGCCGCCGCAATACCCCGGTTGCGCTGCGCATAGCGCCCGGTGGTGAAGGCCTCGGTTAGCGGCATTGTGCGCGAAGGCGCGTTTCGCAAAAGGAGCGTATTCGGGACAGTGACATAATTCCCAACCGCCGCGTCGAAGGCATCGGCCATTTCGCGCGCCGATTGATAGCGCCGCGCCGGGTTTTTCTCAATGGCCTTCAGGAGCATCTGTTCCAGTTCGGGAGGGATGCCAGGGCGAATCCGTCGCGGAGCCTGTGGCGATTCGGTCAGGTGCATCTGCATCACGCGGAAGGTGGAGTCGTTGACGAATGGCGGTTGACCCATCACCATTTCCCATAGCACGATCCCCAGACTATACAAATCGGTACGCTTATCCAGCCCTTTTTGCTCGATTTGCTCCGGCGACATATACAGCGGTGTCCCCATAAATGTGCTGGATTTGGTCAGTTGCGCGGGCATCCGGTTATCATCTTCGAGATCGATGACACGCGCCAGACCGAAGTCCACCAGATAGGCGTTCCCGGTGTCATCCAGCAGGATGTTACTCGGCTTGATGTCACGGTGGATGATGCTTTGCCCATGTGCATATTCGAGCGCGTCTGCGATTTGCCCGAACCATTTGCGTACCTGTGTCATCGAGGCCGGGCCTTCGCGGAGCCGATCCCCAAGCGAACCACCCTGTACATGGCGCATCGCCAGATAAGTCAGGCCGTCGTCTGTCGTGCCGAAGCTGAAAACCGGCACAATGTGAGGATGTTGCAGGCGTGCGGCCAGCGCGACTTCGCGGTTGAACCGTTCCAGAAAGGTCGGGTCTTGCGCTATCAGCTTGGAAACAATTTTGACAGCGACATTCCGTTTGAGCGATTGATCGTATCCGAGATAAACGATTGCCATCCCGCCCTGACCCAGCAGGGATTTCAATTCGTATTCTCCAACCTTGCGTCCGATGAAAGGGTCTGGCATGTAATAAAATCCTATCTATCACTCAGTGCGCGACGACACCCGATTAAAACCCGAAAACCAGCGAAAAGCGCGTTCTATCCCGCTTTTCATCAGAATAGTGTACGCGGAAAACAAACAGAGTTCAACGGGAATACATATAAATTGAACGCAGGAAAAGAGACTTTGTGATAACCTCGTTATATGTTCGGCTGTGGTAAGATTAAATAGACTCATACGATCCATATAACGCGAAGTGAGGGACAATATTATGATCGCAATCACCCCGGCGATCTCGATTGATGAAAACGAAATCGCTATGGAGTTTGTGCGCGCGTCGGGGCCAGGCGGTCAGAACGTGAACAAGGTATCGACAGCCGTACAGCTTCGGTTCGATGTGAAAAATTCGCCGTCGCTCCCGGATGAAGTCCGTATCCGCCTGATGTTTCTGGCGGGCAGTCGGCTGACTTCGGATGGTGTCCTTGTCATTACCGCGCAGCAAAACCGCACGCAGACTCAGAACCGACAGGATGCGATGAACCAACTGACCGACCTGATCGAACAGGCGGCGCGTCCCCCGAAACCGCACATCCCGACCAAACCAACACGTGCCTCCAGAGTGCGCCGACTGGATTCCAAGCGCAAACACAGCGAAACCAAGCGCCAGCGCCGCGAAACCATCACCTGGTGATCTTTTCAGAGACGATCCGGGAAGCCCATGACCCCCGGCTAAAGCCGAGGGCTAAACTCAAAGAGAGGGTTGAAAGCACGGGTTTTTACGGAAGATGCGCGTAAGTCCGAGGCAGAGTAGCGTTGATTTCTTTTTGGGCGGTTGTCCTAACCTTGAGTTTAGCCCGGTGCTTCAGCGCCGGGTCGTAAAAACCTTTTGGATTTTGAACCGCCAACAAAAATCGTGACTTTTTAAAAAATCCTCATATACTATATTCATCGCTATCAGAAACAGCTTTTGACTGCGCTAACAGCCAAAAGCCAAGTATGCACCTTTTGGGAGGTTGCACGTGTCTACCTATTCTACGTCCTTACCTGTATCTTTCAATCCCGATGATAAGCGCCCGCT
>CAYSOC010000082.1:0-28518 GCA_964432445.1 uncultured Anaerolineaceae bacterium | reverse complement strand
TGGCACATACCAACCTCCGGTCAATTCGGGTTCGGTATTGGTCGGCATCGGGACTACAGGCTCGTTGGCGGAGGGCGTCGGCTTCTGGCCTGCGCCTCCCGGCACATACCACCCACCCTCTGGACGTGGCGTATCGGAAGGCTTGCCGGGTTTGTCGGTCATCGTACCACCTTTGCAGATAGTTAGAGCGAACAGTCGGAACGCCGATGATTATATAACAAACATATAGCAAGCAACACAGATTCGCAAAAATGCTGGTGCGAGATCGACAGGAGTGATTGACGATGCCCCCGGAATACCTTGATCGGATCATTGAATTTATTACGATTCCGCTCTATGTCGGAACGAGCGCAGACGACCTGGAGGAAGAAATTGATCAGAACACAGTCTACATTGGAGCCTCGGATGAAGATCGGGCGACGATTACGGTGGATGACTTTGAGCGCTATTTTAAAGCAGTGATTGAGAACCGTCGGACACAGCTAGCTGCCTCTCCGATAAATCATGGAATGCTGTTTCATCTGTGGCACGATGTTCAGGCGGGTCAATTGCGCTTCAGCCTTGTTTCGGATTTGCACGAAAAACTTCCATTTGGCGCGAAGCTGAATATCCTTGATACGCCGCGCCCGATTATCGAGGATTTTCTGAGTGGGTCATCCGTCATAAGCTGGAATGAACTCGTATATACCGGGGAGCAAGTGGAAGAAGAACCCCAGCCGGAATTTATTCTGAATATTTATGTGGTCAAACTGGAAAAGTGAATCAGTCTGACATCACACTCTGATAAATCTCGATCCAGCGCCCGGTGACAGTGCTAATATCGAATTGCTGGCTGATCTCTTTGGCCGATTCGCCAAGTTCCCGACGCAAACGAGGATTTTCACACAGTTCCAGGATTGTTTGCCCGATCAGTTCCGGCGTTTCGGCCAGCAAGCCGCCCCGTTGCTCGCTGGTGAATTCGTTCCACCATTCACAGTCCAGCCCGATATAAGGCTTGCGGCACGCCATCGCCTCGATCACCGAAATCGGGTTCGCCTCGCTGACCGAAGCCGTTCCGAATACATCGGCCATCATTAGAAAACGGGGAATCCTTGCGCGGGGCATTGAGCCTGTGAAATGCACCCGATTTCGCACCGGAGCGAGAATTTCTTCCAGTTTTTCGCGCGTTTTGCCTTCGCCAATCAATATCCAGTGTGCCTGTGCGCCCAGCGCGATGGCATCGGCAAAACCCATTGCGAAGGTTTCCAGGTTTTTCTCTGGCGTCAAGCGCCCGACATAAACAAAAATGGTTTGATCGGCAGGGATATTGAATTCATCGCGGGTGATCGGGTCATCTACCTGCTCGAACTGTTCCAGATGAATCCCGTTACGCATGACGACCACGCGGTCTGGAATATCCGGCACGAGCGAACGCATCCAGCGCGCAGTGTTTTCCGATGGAGCCGTTGAGAGTGCGCTGGCGCGAATCGTCTTTTCCACTGTGGCTGTTACCAACTGGCGAATCGAGGGGCGCACCATACGCGGATAGTTGTCGGTATAGGTATCGTGGCGCGTGTGATTGGTGAAAACAAGCGGTTTATTACAACGCTGCGCCGTTGCAATGGCAACGTTGGCAATCACGAATGGTTCATGCACATGGAAAATATCGAGCGTATTGGCGGCTTTCCGCGAAGCAACATCCAGCGAAAGCGCGACACGGAATGGCGAATTGCCCATCGGGACGGCTGGCGTGCGATAGACTCCCGGTTCTGGCGCTGTGTCGGAGACATGCCCGAAGGTAAACACAAAGGAATTCTGATATTGCGCGAGGAGTTCCTGGTGATGTTCGCTGACAAATGCGCTCACGCCATTGATAATTGGCGGGTAACTATCTGTGAACTGACCGATCCGCAAATGGCGGCTGACCACCGATTTCGTCACATATGGGGCGCGTTCCATTTGCACTCCTTAAAGGTATCACCAAATAATAACACCGAATCAACCCGGAAAGCTACGCTTTTGATACGCGGAACGGCATTTCGGAGTTGCAAATGATATATAATCTGGGGACGATGTATTGTTAACGGAAAATCATTATGCCAGCCGTGTTGCGTTTGTTCCTCGTCGCCGCGATTACTGTCGCTTCCTTATTCGGGCTGGCTGCCAGTGCCACGCCCACACGCGCCCAGACTGAAACCCCGATCCCGAACTGGATGGATGTAACCCCGGTAGCACGTTTCCGCACTCAGGCCGATTGGCTGGTGGATATGGGGCTGCTCTCCCAAAAAGACGCTTTTGGCCCGTTCACTACCAAAGAATATGCCGAAGGGGATACGGAAAAATTCACAGCGCTGGATTTTCTTTCGCGCGGGCCGGCGCGTAAACTCACCGCAACGCTCGAACTGGTTACCGAACACGCCTATTGGTGGTTCGAGGATGGCGCAGAAGTGGATCGGGATAAACTGGTGGAGGCTGGCAAGCGTTTCGAGGAAGATATTTATCCGCTAAACACGCGGCTCTATGGCAACGAATGGTCGCCCGGCATTGATGGTGATCCGCATATTTTTATCCTGCATCAGAAGAAAATCGGCGGCTACGCGGTGGGTGTGTTCAGCCTGCGCGATGAGTGTCCGGCGGAACTATGTCGGGATTCCAATCAGCGCGAATTGATCTACATTGGCCTGGATTATGGACCGGTGGGTTCGACGCAACACCTGAGCGTTATCAGCCACGAATTCCAGCACCTGATCCAGTTTAACAACGACGGGGACGAGCAACGCTGGCTGGATGAAGGTCTGGCACAGCTTGCCGAACATCTCAACGGCTTCAATCCCCGCGAGATCAGCGGCGGCGCGGTACGCGGCTATCTTGCCAAACCGAACTTCCAGGTGAATGGCTGGCCGGCGTCGGCTGCGGATAACCCTGCTACCAATTACGGTGTGAGCTATCTGTTTTGCTTGTATTTATATCAGCGCTTCGGTACGCCCTTTATTCAGGCATTGGCGCGTTCCAAACAAAAAGGACTGGCTTCGATAGAACATACGCTGGCAGAGCTTAAACTCAAGACAACGCTCAATGAGGTGTTCACCGATTGGACGATTGCCAATTATTTGAACACTCCCTATGCGGGCGATGGGCGCTTTTACTATCAGTCGTTTAAATTGCCGATCAAGCCCGCCTCGGATGAACTCGCGCCTAATGATACGCGCCGGGTGAATCTGCAAAATTATGGCGTGCAATATTACCTGATCCGTGATCCTGGCGAATATACCCTCAGTTTTCGCGGGGAGCGCAGCGGAAAACTCGGCCCGACGCAGACTGGAAGCGGCGACTGGATGTGGTGGAGCTTCAACGAGACACGCGGTGCGGCACGGTTGGAGCGGGCGCTGGATTTGAGCGATGTCAAGGAAGCGCGGCTGGAATATAAAACGTGGTTCGACATTTCAACCGAAGGCGATGACCTTGCGCATGTGATGGCTTCCGGTGATGATGGCGCGACATGGAATATCCTGCGCGGACGCTTCACCAAACGCTGTGAAACCCGGAGCAATTGCTATCAGGGTAAATCGTCTGGCTGGGTAGACGAACAGGTTGACCTGACCCCTTATGTCGGAAAGAAAATCCGTATCCGCTTTGAATATCTGACACAGGCGGGCGATCTAACCCCTGGCATGTTCATTGATGATATTCAGGTCAAATCCGTTGATTTCATGGATGATGTCGAAAAGCTGGATTCTGGCTGGGAAGCCCAGGGCTTTATGCGCGTTCCGGCAACTGTTCCCTGGAATTGGGCGGTTACGGTAGTGGATCGTGCAGAGCCAGTGACCATCAGCAAGATGACTATCCCGGAGACAAACAGCGCGACGATGAAGGTGAAGGTAGGCAAGAGTGGCGCAGTTGTGGTCGTAGACGGGATGGCTCCGTTCATCTATGGGAGCGCCAACTTCAGCCTGAGCGCACGACAGTAGATTTCCCTCGAAATTTGCCGCCAGAATGCAAACGCTCTGGTTTTCTGGCGGCAATTCATGCGGTTGTCCTACCCTCTTCAGGAAAAGCATAACGCCCGTTCGCCTCTGCGCATTTATCTGTTTCTCATAGTTCCGGGAGAACTCTGCGAGAAGTATTTTTTATCCTTCGATTGTCCGATGGATAGCTTTTCAAGGAGTTTGTTAAATGCGTACTTTTGTGACCCGTCTTGCCGTTCTGCTCGTCTTGCTTGCAACCCTCACCGCCACCGCGCTTTCTGCCAACACCCCGGCACATGCCCAGGACAAAAAGGTTGTTTGTGATGCCGACCTCGTGTTGAATCTCTATTTTGCAGAAAGCTACTTCAGTTTCAGCGCTGTTACTGACGCTATCAAGAAGGATGCGATGGGCAAGGACATGAAACTGGTCGATCTCGCCAAAATCGACAAAGGACAGTATGAGCCGCTGTTCGCCGCGATGATGAAGGGGATGGACAAGGATATGAAGGCTGGCGGCGCGATGATGGACACCAAAATGATGGAATCCATCGTGAAGATGATGATGAATGACAAGATGATGTCTGGCGGAATGGATGCAATGGGAACGGTTCTCAAGCCTGTTGTGGTTGCGGGCGAACCCGCCGAATGTAGTGCGCTACGTGCCGAACTGAACAAATTCTTCAACGTTTTGGTGGAAGCGCGCATGAGCATGATGATGCCAGCAATGGCGGCGACTCCGGCGAAATAACACGCTTCGCAATATCCATTTACAGAAAAACGGGGTGGATGGATCAACTGTCTACCCCCAAAGGAGTCATGATGCGAAAAGTCAGCCTGTTTCTGATCGATTTGTTGTTGGCGGTGGCGCTCACCGCGATTTTCGGGATTGCACACGCCATTGCCGGATTGGTGTTTTTGCCCTTTGCGTTGTTCGATGTAGTGGCGCGCACGCTGGATGGTCGGCTGATTACCTTCGGCATCGATAGCCTGATTAGCGTTATCCGGGCGCTGAACATCGGGCGCACCGACACCGCCGCCAAACTTGCCGAACAAACAATGGGTGTCGCGGCGTTTATTGTGCTGGTGCTGCTGCTCGGTGGGTTGTTCCAGTTGTTGATACGCGGCAATCGCACTTCTCGCGTATTGTTGATCGCCGGAAGCAGCTTTGGCCTTGTCGCTGGCATACTGATCACCGGGATCACGTTTAGCATTGTTCCTGCCGCCGGGAATCTGGTAAATGTTCTCTGGGTCGTTGTCGCCTTTGTCGCGTGGGGACTGGCGCATGGCTACAGCCGGACACGGACACAGGTCACCGCACCTCAGACCGCCGTTACCCCGATCCCGACGCCACCAGAACACATGCAGGTGATGCAGCCAGATCGTCGCCAATTCCTGATTCAGCTTGGCGGTGCGACAGCCTTGCTCACTATCACCGGGGCAACACTGAACCTGGTGCGCAGTAACAGCACACCTGCCCCTGCACCCCTCGCTGCCGGGAATGAAAAGGTATTAGCCCTTCCGAATGCGAACGATCCGCTGATTCCCGCGCCGGGAACGCGCCCGGAATATACCCGCCAGAGAGATCACTATCGCATCGACATCAACACGATTCCCCCGACGGTTGACGAAGCAACCTATAAACTGCAAATCGGCGGGCTGGTCGAAAACGCCGAGCCAATCACACTGGGTAAAATCCGCAGCTATCCGCCGATGCACCAATACATTACCATGAGTTGCATCTCCAACGATGTTGGCGGCGACCTGATCGGAACGACACGCTGGACAGGTGTCAGTATGCAGCGCATCCTCGAACTCGTGAAGCCGAAGCCAGAGGCAACCTATATTCGCATTGAAGCCGCCGATGGTTTCTTTGAATATGTCGAAATTGCCGCGATTCGCGCCGACGAACGGGTGATGCTGGCCTGGGCATGGGACGACGAACCGCTCACTATCCCGCATGGCTTCCCCCTCCGCATCCACATCCCGGATCATTATGGCATGAAACAGCCGAAGTGGATCACCAAAATGGAGTTTGTCGATAGCTGGCAGCCCGGCTATTGGGTACAGCGTACCTGGGATCGGGATGCCCGTGTCAAGGCTACTTCGGTAATTGACACCATTGCACAGCCGCAAACCGTAAACGGGCGCAAGGTCGTCCCGATTGGCGGGATCGCGTGGGCAGGGGCGCGCGGCATCTCGCGGGTAGAGGTACAGGTCGATGGTGGCGCATGGCAGCCTGCGCAACTGCGCGCTCCGCTTTCCGATAAGACATGGGTCATCTGGCGCTATGACTGGGACTTTACCGCCGGGGAACATACCTTCGCGGTGCGCTGCATTGAAAAAGACGGTACTCCCCAAGTCGAAGCCGAAGCGGGTTCACACCCCGCCGGCGCGACGGGTCTGCATTCTCGAAAGAAGATGATACAAGAGGCATGAACATGCGTAATATTGTGATTGCTGGATTGCTGACCGTGATCCTGATTGGACTGGCGGGAAATATGCGACAAACAGACGCTGCTCCGAATGTGGAGAATCCACAACCATCTTCCGCTTACCGTTCCACACTGCCAGATTATGGCGAAGCGCCGGAACTGCTCGGTAAGGCGTGGCTGAACACAAACAAACCGCTGCGTCTGGCTACCCTGCGCGGGCAGGTATTGCTCCTGGAGTTCTGGACATTCGGCTGCATCAATTGCATCCATACTCTGCCCTATGTGCAGGAGTGGTACACCAAATACCAGAATAAAGGGCTGATGGTCATCGGTAATCACTTCCCGGAATTCGGCTATGAACGGGATATTCAGAACGTCGCGGCGTCGCTCAAGGAACGCGGGATCACATACCCGATTGTACAGGATAACGACGGGGCAACGTGGAATGTTTATCAGCAGCGCTATTGGCCTACCATCTACCTGATCGATAAAGCGGGGCATCTCCGCTATCGGAGCATCGGGGAAGGCGGCTATGAGAATATCGAACTGGCGATCAACGATCTGCTGGAAGAAACGTGGAACAGCGACAAACCTGTACCAGCACTCCGCGAATCGTACATCGCGCCAGGCAAAACCGTACAGGTTCGCCGTCAGCCCGCAAAGGATAGCGAAGTGTTGGGCAGTGTTGGTAGCGGAATGGCCTTTGTCGTCCTCGAAACACGCGATAGCTGGTATAAGATTGCGTATAATGATGGCGAAGGATACATCGCCGCCGACGCGCAACAGATCACGTTTGTTGCGGGAACGCCGAATTAACCGAGGAGAAATGCCATGTCGCGCGCCACCATGCACCTGCCGACAATTCTGGTGGTCGATGATGAAGACCGTACCCGCGAGGTGATCCGAAAATATCTGGAACAGGCGGAATTTCGGGTGATGGAAGCGGAAAACAGCGATCAGGCGCTCAAGGCGATTCAGCACACGCGCCCCAGCCTGATCCTGCTGGATGTGATGTTGCCGGGGATGGATGGTTTTGCGATTACGCAACTGCTCCGGGATCGGGAAGCCTCGGATAATCTTCACCTCGCAGAAGATGATATTCCGATTATCCTGCTGACAGCGCGCAAGGATGAAATGGATCGCGTGTTTGGCTTCGAGATCGGCGCGGATGATTACGTTGTGAAGCCATTCAGCCCGCGCGAACTGGTGGGACGTGTCCGGGCGGTTCTGCGCCGGAGCGAACAACATCACCGCACGAACCCCGTCAGCCTGCACTTTGGAGACTATACTATCGATCCTCTGAGCCGGACGCTGACCCGCGCAGGCATCCCCGTCACGCTCACCGCCAAAGATTTCGATCTGCTGTTCTATCTGGTCAACAATCCGAATCAGGTTTTTACCCACGAACAATTGTTGAATGCAATCTGGGCAGATGCGCCTGATCTGGATAGCAGCGTGGTTACATCTCGTATTTACCGATTGCGGGAAAAGATCGAGGCCGACCCCGATAGCCCAATCTGGTTGCAGACAGTGTGGGGCGTCGGCTACAAATTTCAGAAAGTATAGAGGCCGCACACAATGGCGATTCGTAATGTATCCCTGATGATTGGCGGTCTGGTTGTGGCGACCCTGAGCGCGACATTTTTCAATTTTCTGGCGGGTATTCCATCCGACGATTTGCGTGGTTTGGCGTACTTAATGCTCGGCACAGGCGGGATCAGCCTGATCATCGGCTATGGGTTGTATCAAGGGCGCGTGATTCGCCTGATGCGCAGCCTGCATATGTCGCTGATGGTCAGCAGTATTCTAACAGTTGTAATTCTCTTCGTGAATGTTTGGGCGGTTGCGTTGCGGATGTTCATCACGACGCACGATTTTAACCTGATGACCTCCTTGTTGATTTTCTCTACCGTGCTTGCGTTGACATTCGGATTGCTGCATTCCCGGTTGCTCACGCGCGAATTACATGAAATCGCACTGGCGGCAGATCGGCTGGGCGAGGCAAACGATTTGAGTACCCGCCTGCCATTGTTCGGGAATGATGAACTGGCGCAGTTGGTCGCCTCGTTCAACCGAATGGCGGAACGGTTGCGCGAAGCGGATCAGCAAAAGCAGGCCACCGAACAACTCCGGCGCGATCTGGTTGCGTGGGTATCGCACGATCTGCGCACTCCGCTGACTTCCCTCCGGGCGATGAATGAGGCGCTTGTCGATGGCGTCGTTTCTGATCCCGAACAATCCGCGCTCTATCTGCGCGATATGAACCGGGAGATCAACGCCCTCAGCCACCTGATCGATGATATGTTTGAACTCTCCCTGATCGATGCAGGCCAGACTAAACTGCACCTGCAAAAAACATCCCTGCGCGATTTGCTATCGGCGGTTTTGGGGAGCATGGCAGCACGGGCAGCCAGCCAGAATATACAATTTCAGGTGGAGATCAAGGATAAGTCGATTGATCCTGTCCTGATCGCACCGGAGAAGATTCAGCGCGTTTTGCATAACCTGCTCGACAATGCCTTTCAGCATACTATCACAGGCGGCAGGATTCGGATCAGCGCTCGCCGTAGTGGAGAGCATGTATTGGTTGAGGTGTTTAACACCGATTCTGTAATCCCGGAAGCCGATTTGCCGCATATCTTCGATCAGTTTTATCGGGGGGATAAAGCGCGGCGCGACGCCGAAGGGCATCACCGCCACGCAGGGCTAGGGCTAGCAATAGCGCAGCGTTTCATCGAAGCGCATGGCGGCAGGATATGGGCAGAGAGTCGGGCAGGACAGGGAACAACGATTTGTTTCAGCCTGCCACGCCAGCCCAATCTTATTGCATAGAAGGAGAAACGAGCATATCCAGCGCACGCGGAATAACCTCAAAGCGTGCCGTTGTTCCGCTGATCAGTTCGCCATCCTTTTCGCCAAGCATCACCCGATCCGCGTCGATTTCAACCACTTTCGCGCGCCGAATGTGAACATCCTTGCGCTTGACGTGATCGCCCTTATACATGGTGTTGAGCGCCATTGCCGCTTCCAGCCGGGGCATTCCTTCAACCAGCACCACATCCAGCAAGCCATCATCAATTTCGGCTTCTGGCGCGACCATCATGCTATGTCCGAAATAGCGTCCGTTGGCGACAGCTACCAGATAGGTCTTGCCCTCGTACCATAGTTCCCCATCGAGTTTGACTTTTACCTGTGGCGGCTGATAGGTGATGAGGGTTTGCAATGCGCCCATGTTATATGTCCAGGGCATCCGGCGCTGTTGTGTATTGGTGCGACGCGCCACATCGCCGCTTGCGCCTGCGCTGGCAATATTCAGAAAATAGTTTTGTCCGCCGCCGAAGTTCACCGATCCAATATCTACCGGGGCAGCGTGCGCGCCCGCGATCCATTTCACCGCTTGTTCTGGCGTATGCGGGATGCCGAGCGTGCGCGACCAATCGCGGCCTGTTCCCATCGGGAGGCTCCCGAAGGTCATGCGTGGCCCGTCGGGATGCAACCGATTCAGTCGCGCCAGTTCGTTGATGATGAAATGATTTGTACCATCCCCGCCGATAGCAATCACACGGGTGATTCCGGCCTTACGCGCCATGTGGAGATGCGGCGCGACTTCATCCGGGTTTTGCGTAATGGCAACGAGGAGATCACCTAGTTCTTTCCAGAGCAGCGGCTCGATTTCTGTCCAGAGGCGTCCGGCGCGTCCACTCCCGGCATGAGGGTTCAAAATAATCAGGGTTTTGTTGGCGTTCAATGAAGTATCTTTCAGAAACTCGATAAAACAACGGCGCGAAGGATATTATAACCTCGCGCCGTTCAACGCAAATGTGCAGTTCCGCGTGCGGTGTGGAGTGCCTAGAATGGTATGTCGTTGTCGTTTTCCGGGGCTTGCTGCTTGCCACGTCCACCGCGCGCGGGTTTGGCTGCGGGTTGGGGCGCAGGAGCGTACATTTCTTCTTCGGCAGGTGCGCCACCATATGTGCCATTGCTTTCGCCAGCCCCCATGCGCTGCATTTCTTCACGCGAGGAAAGCAGTTTGAAATTATCAGCGGTCAATTCAAGGTTGACCTGCGTCACACCAGCTTTATCAACATAAGAAGAGGCGGCGACTTCACCAACGACCAGAATCTTCGCGCCCTTCTTGACATATTGTCCGGCAATTTCACCGAGATTGCGCCAGCAGGTAACGCGGAACCATGTCGTCTTTTCCTGTCTGGATTCGCCGCTGCCAGTCACCTTGCTCACCGCAACGCTGAAATCCGCGACAGCAATGCCCGACGACGTATATTTGAGCGTGGCGTCTCGCCCAACATTGCCTACAATGGTAATTTGCTGATACATCCCCGCACGCTCCTTGAAATGAATATATATTATAGAACTTTTGTGTTCAATAAGCAATAGTTTCCTGGAATTGAGCAGACCCGGCGCTAAAAGCACCGGGCTATAGACGATAACAACACTTGCATGGCGCTCTGCACGCTTGATCTATTTTCACAATTCAGATTATCGATCAAACGAAATTTTGCCTTCCAAATCATTTCTATCGATCATAGCGCGGCGGCTTTAGCCCCGCGTTCTCAAGAGGATTCGGCAATTATTTCCCAGGTTGTTAAGATTTGATGCGTACCCGTCGTCAATTTGTATGACATTTCAAAACATTCTCCAATAAGGAATAAAACTTCATGAATTATCGTCGCTTGGGCAAATCTGGCCTGAAAGTTAGTGAATTATCGTTTGGATCATGGGTGACGTTTGGCAACCAGATGGACGTTGACAAAGCGCTGGATTGCATGAAAGCCGCCTATGACGCTGGTGTCAATTTTTTTGATAATGCCGAAGGCTATGCACGCGGTCAATCCGAAGTCGTGATGGGGAAAGCGCTCAAACAGCTTGGCTGGCGGCGCGATAGCTATATCGTTTCCAGCAAAGTGATGTTTGGATCAGTGAATGATCCCAGCGTGATCCAGCGTGGCCTCAGCCGTAAACACGTCGTCGAAGCCTGTGATCAGGCGATTGAGCGTCTGGGCGTAGAATACCTCGATCTCTATTTCTGCCATCGCCCCGATCCCGAAGTTCCGATTGAGGAAACTGTCCGTGCCATGACTGAACTGATCTTGCGCGGGAAAGTCTTCTACTGGGGGACTTCGGAATGGTCGGCGCAACAGATCATGGAAGCCTACAGCGTTGCGCGCGAATATGACTTGATTCCGCCGACGATGGAACAGCCGGAATATCACCTGTTCCATCGTAAACGTGTCGAGGAAGAATATGCCCGCTTATACGAAGTGACCGGACTAGGAACGACGATCTGGTCGCCGCTGGCTTCCGGCCTATTGACCGGGAAGTACAACAACGGCGTCCCGGATGATTCGCGGATCATGCTGCCAGGCTACGAATGGTTGCGCCGGATTTTCGAGAGCGAGGCAGGCCAGAAGCAACTGGAAGCTGTGCGCCAACTGACCAAAATCGCTGATGAACTCGGCATAACGATGGCACATCTGGCAATTGCATGGTGTCTCAGGAATCCGAACGTCAGTACGGTGATCACAGGTGCATCGCGCGTTGAACAGGTTGTCGAGAACATGAAAGCAATCGAAGTTGTGCCGCTGCTGACGCCGGATGTGCTTTCCAGCATTGACGCGATCATCACGCAAACGGCAGAAATCGAATAATACTATCGTTGCATGACCGGGGTTAACGGTATCCTCCCTTCGCATTTTCTTCCTGATCCCGGTTTGCAATCGGCATAATGGATTGCTGGAAAATCCTGAACGTGGCATATAATCATCCATAATCAAACGAAATCAGGATTTTCTACATGGTACGCATGGCGGCGCGTGTCGAACCCTTTGGCACGACGATATTCAGCGAGATCAACGCCCTGGCGCGACAATATAACGCGGTGAATCTGGGGCAGGGTGCGCCAGACTTCGACGGACACCCGGCGGTTATCGCGGCAGCAGTCGAAGCGCTTCAATCGGCACGCAATCAATACGCGCCGGGACATGGTATCCCTGAAGTCAAACAGGCGATTGCCGCACACGCCCAACGGTTCTATGGGCAAACCCTTGACCCAAACAACCAGATCACTGTCACCAGCGGCGCAACCGAGGCGATGTTTGCGGCGATTCTTGGCTTGAGCGATGCGGGTGATGAGATTATCGTATTCCAGCCTGTGTACGATAGCTATGTGCCGAATATGAAAATGTGCGGTGTGATCCCGCGCTACGTCAACCTGCGCGCGCCAGATTGGAGATTCGACCCGGCAGAGCTACGCGCCGCATTCAACGATAAAACACGGGCGATCATCATCAACACCCCGCATAATCCCACCGGAAAGGTATTCAGCCGCGAAGAACTATCGTTTATTGCAGAACTCTGCCAGCAACATAATGTGGTTGCCATTTGTGATGAAGTCTACGAACACATTTTGTATGATGGCGCAGTGCATACCCGTATGGCGACGCTCCCCGGTATGGAAGATCGCACACTGACGATCAGCAGTCTGGGTAAGACATTCAGCGTGACTGGATGGAAAATTGGCTGGGCGATGGGTTCGCCCGAACTCGTGACCGGGATCAACCGTTCGCATCAGTTCATCACGTTTGCCGTCTCGACACCCTTGCAAGCCGCTGCCGCGACTGCCCTTTGCCTGCCAGATAGTTTCTTTGAAGAACTCAAAACAACCTTCCAGCGGCGGCGCGATTATTTGATGAGGGCGCTGGTTGAGGCGGGATTCAAGCCGCAACCGCCACAGGGTGGTTATTTCATCATGGCAGATTGGCGCGGCGTTGCTCCGGGTACTGTCACCAACGATGTGCAGTTCGCACATTGGCTGATCAAGGAAGTCGGCGTGGCGTGTATCCCGCCATCGTCTTTTTTCCGCGAGGAAGATCGCGCGGCAGTGCAGCACCTCGCGCGGTTTGCGATCTGCAAGAAGGATGAAACGCTGCAAGCTGGTGTAGAGCGTCTGGCTAGCCGGATTTAATAGCCGATACGCTAAAACTCAACTCTATTTTCCATTGCGATAGAATCTCCCTGTTGCGCTTTGGAGTTTTGCGCTACAATTAATCAAATGAACGTTTGATTGTTTTTAGGGAGATATTTTATGGCCTATAGTATTCGCAAGGCAGGCGTCATCGGCTCTGGCACGATGGGAAGCGGCATCGCGTCGCTGCTGGCAGGCGTCGGGATTCCCGTCGTTTTGCTGGATGTTGCCGCAAAAGACACGACGCCGGAATCACCATTCGCCAAACGCAACGCCATCGCGCTCGATAATTTGAACAAATTAAAGAAAAGTCGTCCAGCACAACTTTTTTCAGCCTCCGATAGCGACCTGATCAGCGTCGGCAACCTTGCGGATAACCTCAATATGCTCTCCGATGCCGATTGGATCATCGAAGTCATTGTCGAAAAACTCGATGTTAAAAAAGATTTGATGGCAAAGCTGGAAGAAGTCCGCAAGCCCAACGGGATTATCACCAGCAATACTTCCGGTCTGAGCATTGACGCTATTGTTGCGGATCGTACCGAAGACTTCCGTCGCCACTTCCTCGGCACACACTTTTTCAATCCGCCGCGCTATCTGCACCTGCTCGAAGTTATTCCCGGCAAGGACACTGACCCGGAACTGGTCGAGTTCTTCAAGGAATTTGGCGCAACTACGCTCGGCAAGGGCGTTGTCATCGCCAAAGATACGCCCAACTTCATCGCCAACCGTTTTATCAGTGTGGCGGGCAACTTTGCCACCGCTTATGCGATCCGCAACGGGTATACCGTTGAAGAGATTGATAACCTGACTGGCCCATTGATTGGTCGTCCGAAGTCTGGCACATTCCGCCTGAGCGATATTGTCGGCAACGATGTCTCGGTCTATGTCGCCAAAAACCTGTATCCCGCCATTCCGAACGATGAAAGCCGCGACGTGATCATTGATTCGGAAGTGATGCGCGTCTATGACTTCCTGCTTGCGAAGGGCTATCTCGGTAACAAGACCGGACAGGGTTTCTATAAGCGCGTCGATGTAAACGGCGACAAGCAATTCTGGCCTCTTGACCTCCAGACGCTGGACTATGTTGAACCTCAGCAAGTACGCTTCGAGAGCGTCGGCAAGCACCGCAAAATCGAAGATACGGGCAAGCGCTACAAGGCGCTGATCAATGAAACGGATCGCGCCGCGCAATACATCTGGCACACGACAGCGTTCTATCTGGCCTATGCCTCACGCCGCATCGGGGAAATTGCCGATGATATTCCAGCCATTGATAACGCCAACAAGTGGGGATTCGCCCACGAGATGGGGCCGTTCGAGATTTGGGATGCGATTGGCGTGCGCGAGACTGTCCCGCGTATGGAAGCTGATGGCTATCCAGTCGCGGATTGGGTCAAGGAAATGCTCAACAAGGGCTGTGAGACGTTCTATCAGCGCGATGGCAAGGGCATCGTTGTTGCTGTCTATTCCCCGCTCAAGGGCGATTATGAAGCTCTCATGATGGATAAGAACGTCGTCATTCTGAAGGATTTACACCGCGCCGGGAAAGTCCTCGAAGAAAACAGCAGCACCAGCCTGATCGATCTGGGCGATGGCGTGGCACTGTTCGAGGTGCATACCAAAGTAAATACGCTGGACGAGGACGTATTCAACCTCTTAAACAAATCGATTGACCGCGCCGAAAAGGAATTTACTGGCCTTGTGATCGGTAATCAGGGCGATCTGTTCTGCGGCGGTGCGAATCTCGGCCTGTTTGCGCTGATGGCAACACAGGGTTCATTTGACCAGCTTGAGCGGGCAGTGCGCTATGGTCAGGAGACGATGCAACATATTCGTTTCTCGCCCAAGCCTGTCGTTGTTGCGCCGTTTGATCGGACGCTCGGCGGCGGCGTGGAAATGACCCTTGCCGGGGCGCGCGTGGTTGCACATTCGGAACTGTATATGGGCTTGGTTGAACTCGGCGTCGGGTTGATTCCGGGCTGGGGTGGCTGTAAGGAATCGTTGCGCCGTATCGTGACCCCGGTCATGATGACACCGAACGCTGATCCACTGCCACATATTCAGAAGGTTTTCGAGAATATCGGTTTGGCGAAAGTCAGCGAAAGCGCGATGATGGCGCGAGAAATGGGCTATCTCACCTCCTCTGACAAGATCGTGATGAATCGTGATCACCAGATTGCGGAAGCCAAACGTACCGTATTGGAACTTGCCGCCGATGGCTATCAGGCTCCGACACCCGCCAAAATCTATGCTGCCGGACGCGATGTGAAAGCCGCGTTGAAAGTCGGCGTCTATATGATGAAGGATGCGAAGTACATTTCGCAATATGATACTGTACTGGCGAACGGACTGATCAACATCCTCTGCGGCGGCAACATCACCGCGCCGACGTTCGTAGACGAGCAATATATCCTCGATCTGGAACGCGAGACGATCCTGAGCCTGATCGGGAATCAGGAATCGAAAGACCGGATTGTCTATATGCTCCAGAACGGAAAGCCATTGCGGAACTAGAGTTTTAGAATCCGATAGTTATCTCAGACCCGGCGCTGAAGCACCGGGCTAAACTCAAAAAGTGGACGATTGTCTGAGAAGTAATCAATGCTGCCCTTAATGATAACGTTCGCACACGTTCGAGAGAAACCTGCGCTTACAACCCTATATTTGAGTTTAGCCCTCGGCTTTAGCCGGGGTCACGTGCCATCGGCGTCAATAGCTGACGCTCTCCTTTCCCCCTCGCGCTACACCCCAAAATCAGGTAAAATAGGGATAAACGAACAAAAATTCCAGAGGTGTAACGCAATATGGAAATTACCTGGTACGGTCATAGCTGCTTCCGCATTTTCGAGAAGGGCAAGGCGTCGGTCATCACTGACCCATTCAGTGAGAGCCTCGGCTATGGATCGCCCAAATTGAAGGCCGAACTGGTGACAGTCAGCCACGATGCCCCCGGTCACAACAACGTCGGGCTGGTAAAGGGAATCGAGCGGCAGTTCACGATGCCGGGTGAATACGAAGTCGGCGGCGTGTTTGTCATCGGTGCAGCGATGCACAACCAAACTGCGCAACCTCCCAAATACAATGTTGGTTATCTCTTCGATTTCGATGGCATGACTGTTGCACACCTCGGTGATCTGGATCACGTTCCGTCACAATCCGAGATCGAGGCATTGGGCAATGTGAATATCCTTCTCGTTCCGGTTGGGGGTGGCGGTGCGCTCAACAGTACGCAAGCCGCCGAAGTCATCGGCCTGATCGAACCAAGCCTCGTTATCCCGATGCACTACAAGACCGATTACACATCGCTGAACCTCGAACCGCTGGATAAATTCCTCAAGGAGATGGGCGTCACCACTCCGAAAACTGAGGATGTGCTGAAAATTTCGGCTAGCAATTTGCCCGAAAGTACACAAATTGTTATTCTGAATATTGCGCGGTAGGGATATACTTTCTCCTTATCGCACAAAGAAGCCAGCAGGAAAAGCAAACATGCAAGTCAAACTGATCATGACATGGGATATTCAAGCAGGGCGCGATCAGGACTATTTCGAGTTTGTGGTGCGGGAATATGTACCCAGCGTAAAGCGGTTGGGCTTGCAGATTACGCAGGCATGGTTTACGGTCTATGGTTCATCGTCCCAGATCATGATGGAAGGCATTGCCGACGATCTGGATACGATGAAACAGATGCTCGACGGTGCTGAATGGCGTGAATTGCAGGAAAAACTCAATCAGTATGTAACGAACTTCCGGCAAAAAATTGTTCGTTTGTTGCCCCGTTTCCAGTTCTAGCCGATGCACATTGGCCTGAATGCCCACCTGCTGGCGGGTGCGGAAGGATACCGCAGGGCGGGTATTCATGGCTATATCTATCAGTTGCTGGATCATCTGCCGTCGGTTGCCCCGGACTGGCAGTATAGTGTTTTTGTCGGCGCGGGCGAACCTCCTGTGCATCCTCAATTCAAAATACGCCGCTCTCGACTCAAGACCGAAAAACCCCTGAATCGCATCCTTTGGGAACAACTGGCGCAACCGTTTCAACTCGGCCGCCTTGATCTGGTTCACGAAATGGCGTTTGCCGCGCCGCTGATCATGCCGCGTCCGTTTGTCGTAACGGTATATGATCTTACATTCATGCGCTACCCGGAACGGCTCTCGCGGATGCGGCGGCTATACTTGCGCCTGTTCACGGGGGTTTCGTGCCGACGGGCGCAGCGCGTCCTGGCAATCTCGCAAAGCACCGCCGACGATCTCATAAATCTGTTACAAATTCCGGCGGAAAAAATTGATCTGGCGATTCCCGGAATAGAGCCGCGCTTCAAGCCGTTGCCCGTCGAAGAAGTCGAAGCCTTCCGAAATTTTAATCATTTACCAAAGAGATTTTTGTTATTTGTCGGAACGTTGGAACCGCGTAAGAATATTCCAATACTGCTACAGGCCTATGCAGGGTTGCCGGAAGCGTTGCGCCGGGAAGTTCATCTTGTCCTCGCCGGGGGGAAAGGCTGGATGATGGACGACTTACCAACCCTGCTCAAACAATATGGGATAACGGAAACGGTTCACCTCCCCGGTTATGTGGCTGATTCCGCGCTCGTCCTGTGGTACAATGCCGCCGATGCGTTTGTCTATCCATCGGTGTTCGAGGGATGGGGTCTGCCGCTGACAGAAGCAATGGCGTGTGGCAAGCCGATCATTACCTCCAACGTATCATCATTGCCAGAAGCAGCGGGAGAAGCAGGCGTAACGCTCTCGCCACAGGATGTAGATGGCTGGCGCGAAGCACTACGCCGCTGCATCGAAGACGAAACATGGCGGCGCGAACACGGCGCGATGGGGTTGGAACGCGCAAAAAAGTTCACATGGGAAAGTACGGCACGGCAGACCATTGAAAGTTATCGCAGAGCATTACGGCACAGATAAAAGAACGACAAAAGATTTAAAGAAAGTAGAGCAGGGGCAAATGCGAGACTGGGCTGCATTCTTGCGGCGCACCATGCCGCTTATCGACTTTCTGCTGATTCTTTTGGCGTTTCGGCTTGGCTATGCGTTGCGCTACGAAATTCAGTTTATCCGCCCGGTGGGGGAAACATTCTATGCTCCCTTCGAGGCCTACTGGTCATTGGCAATCATTTTTGCCGCATGGATGCTCCTTACCCCGCCTGTGATTGGTCTGTATTTCCGTGTGCGCGGACGCTCCTGGGCAGAGGAAACCTATATCATTGCGCAAGGGGCGACGACAGCCACCGTCCTGATTATGGCGATGAACTTCCTCCTGCAACCGCTGGTTTTCTCGCGTCTGATGGTTCTCGAAATCATGATCCTGACGATTACGTTCCTCTCCGGTCTGCGCCTGTTTTACCGGACAGTGCAGAGCATGATGCGCGCACGTGGCGTCGGGACGGAGCGCGTTCTGATCATCGGGGCGGGCGAAATCGGGCGGGCAGTGATTGGCGGACTGCTGGCACGAAAAGACCTCGGCTATGATGTCGTTGGCTATCTGGATGATAACCCGGAGCGCGGCAGCGTTGACCTCGGACGTATCAAGGGACTGGGCGCAATCGAAAACCTGAGCAGCATCCTGCGCGATCTCAAGGAACAAAATTCCAGAATCGATCTGGTGCTGATTGCTCTACCCTGGCGCGCACAGGACAAAATCATGGATATTGTCCGCCAGTGCGATCAACATAGCGTGCCTTCGATGACGATCCCTGATCTGTTCCGGTTGAACATGAGTCAGGTACGCCTTGAGACACTTGCCGGATTCCCGGTAATGGGGATTCAATCCGAGCCAACGCTGGGCAGGCTGAAGCGTTTCGTCAAGCGCACAATGGATGTGGTACTTGTCTCTGCCGCTGCGCCCTTTATCATCCTTCCCTCGCTCCTGATTGCACTCCTGATCAAGCTGGATTCTCCCGGCCCGGTCATCTATCGGCATCGGCGGGTTGGCGAAAACGGCTGTGAATTTGATATGTTCAAATTCCGCTCGATGTATCTGGGTGCGGATAAGGAACACGAAAAACTGATCCGCGAAACCGGGATCGATGGACGCCATTTCAAGATGAAGGATGACCCCCGCATCACGCGCGTCGGGAAGTGGTTGCGCCGATTGAGTATTGATGAGTGGCCGAACTTCATCAACATCATGCGCGGCGAAATGAGCCTGATTGGACCACGCGCCCCGACGCCCAAAGAAGTCGCGCAATATGAACCCTGGCAGCGCCAACGCCTGAACACGCTCCCCGGCCTGAGCGGTCTATGGCAAGTCAGCGGACGCAGCAACGTCCCATTCGAGGAAATGTGCCTGCTCGATATTTATTACATCGAACACTGGTCAATCGGGCTGGATATTCAGATTATGTTGCGGACGATCCCGCATGTATTATTCGCCAAAGGCGCATATTAATCGGACTCCCTGCGTTGTTCCCGCACGTATAGAAGCACGTTCGCTACCAGTCCGGCTGGTCTGTCACTCGTTCAGCTTTTCGAGGAGTTTTTTGAAACTTGGCGATTCCGGCAGGAACACATAGCGTACCGGGATCACGGTTGTCTGTGTGCCGCCAATGCTGCGCAGATGCGACACCGCTGCCAGTAGACTGCGACTGTGAACCATGATGGTCGCGTTATACCATTGCCCATCATCAGCCTCCCCGGTGTTTGCCGCGTAAATCGGCGCGACGGTTGGCCCCTGTAGGCCGCGTGTCACCTCGTGGCTGGCGACAGCGTGTGCGACTGCTTCTGCTGATTTGCCACGTACATTCGCGCTCAGTTGATAGTAATTGCGTCCGTTGAGGGCAGCATCAATCGTTTCCAGCAATGTACGCGCCGTATCCAGCACTTCCGGGCGTTCGCGTAAGGCACGTGCATTTGCCACCACGCACGCCACCGATTCCAGAATCACGCCATCAAGGAGAGGTTTCAAGCCATTTTCGCGGAGCGTTGTACCCGTTGCGCTCAGGTCGATAATCATATCGGCATAGCCAAGCGTCGGCGCGGCTTCGATTGCGCCATCGGCTTCGATCAACGTGAAGTGGTGTACGCCGTGCTGGTGCAGATATTGCCGTGCCAGCGCCGTGAATTTCGTCGCCACGCGCAGGTTACGGCGCTTGCTCTCGCGGAAATCCAGCGAAATATCGACCACATCCGCCATTGTGTCACAATCGATCCATGCTTCCGGCACAGCAACTACAAGCTGACACTGCCCATAGCGCAGGTTGTCATGAATGACGATCAGGTCATCAAGGCCACCTGTTTGCTCTACAACTACATCCAGGCCAGCAATGCCAATATCGACAATCCCGTCTACCAGCTTATACACAATATCGGTCACACGCTGAAACAACACATCAACCTGTGGCAGGCTGGGAATCGTCGCGGTGTACTGGCGTGGGTTGGTCTGTACCACTTTCAGATCGCAGGATTTGAGGAAATCCATCGTTGGCTCCTGCAATGCGCCCTTGCTCGGCAGAGCCAGCGTTACACGGTTATTCACGGTTGCACCTTGTCCAGTTCGGTCAGCGGGCGTGTGGTCTGTTGATTGTCGCGGAGATCACGCACGGTATAGGTTTCGGCAGCGCGTTCGCGTTCCCCAACGATAATCACGAGAGGGATACCGCGCCGTGTCGCGTAGTTATTGGCGGCGGTGATGCTTTTGGTGGGTGGTGGGTATAGTTCAACAGTCAACCGTTCGCGCAGTTTGTTGGCAATCTTCGCGGCATATCCCGTATCAGTTTCATCAATCGGGATCACCAGAATATCGGGAACATCTGCTGTTTTCTGGAAGCCATCGGCGCGAGCCGCTTCCAGCAGGCGCTCCAGATTGAACATGAATCCAACAGCGGGCGTCTCTTGCGAACCGCCAATGATCCGAATGAAGTCATCATAGCGCCCGCCACCACCAAGCTGATCCCCGTCGCGGCTATAGAATTCAAAGACGATCCCGGTGTAATAATTCACACCGCGCGCCAGCCCCATCTGAATATCAAGCTGGCTTTCATCGACGCCATATTCAGCCAGTAAATCCAGCGTGCTTTTGAATTGCTGAAACAGACTGCGAATGACAGGATTATCGTTCAACAGGGCTTCAAGTTTCGGAAGAGCCTCACTTGGCTTGCCGCGAATGCTCGTCAATTGTTCCAGAAAATCGAGGGCGGCGCGCACTTCATCGCGTTGTTCTGCGCGCTGCTGCTTGGTCAGCAATCGCCGCGCTACGTCCTCGTTACTGCGTCCCGTCCCGGTTGTACCGAGATTGGCAGATTCAAGCAGGAGTTCCAGCGCGTTCGCCAGTTGTTCCGATGAATAGGTTTCGCTCGATAGCCGTCTGGCAGCAGTTGCACCCGATTCGGTGAGCGCGATCATCGACTCATATTGTTCTTCGACATAGGCACGCCCACGCCGCCGTAAATTCTCTATCTGACCCAGAATCAGACGGCGGGTACGCCGATCCAGTTTGAAGCGTTCCAGCAATGCCGCCACCAGCCCGATATGCCCGATGACGATCTGCCAGCCCTTCAAGCCCGCGACACGCAAGCCTGCCGCCGCCATGCCAAGCGCTTCCGAATCGCCCGCCGATCCCGCCGCGCCGATCAACTCCGCGCCGATGCTGGTGAACTGGCGCGAATGTCCGCGCCCCGGCGATTCATAGCGGAACACCGGGCCATAGACCTGCCAGCGGATCGGCTTCGGTTCGTGCTGGTAACGCTCTACATAGAGTCGTGCAGCAGAGGCGGTGAACTCCGAACGCAGGCAAAGCTGTCGCCCATATAATTCAAAGGTGAACAGGCGATTGATCGCCTCGTCTCCGGATTTGGTCAGGAACAGATCGGCGTATTCAATTGTGGGCGTCTCTATTGATTGATAGCCGAAACGCGCAAAGGTGCTGTTCATCTGCGCGGCAAGTTGCGCGGCTTCGACAGCCTCGTTCGGCGTGCGATCATAAACGCCCGGTGGACGGCCTGGAGTGGGCAAACCGGAATCCTTTCGTTTTCAGGGTGCAAACGGGTTGAGTTTAAGCGATTATTGTTAAATCATCAACGCAAATCCATAGTGAGAGTGGCTAAATGGATGACTCAATTCAATGATCAGGGTTCGATGAAGATTCTCCCGAATGCGAACCCGCCAGGCAGCGTGACTATTAGCATCGGTTGGTAAAACTCTCATTCTGTGGATGAACTGATGCGAGTTCGCCCTTCCTCGCTTGACAGTTCGTTCTATTTGTTTTATAGTATAAAAACTGACTGGTCAGTTTTTATCGAAAGAAAGCAGATGCCACGTACCACAGCAGAATATGAGCAAACACAACGAGAACGGATTATTGATGGGGCAGCGCTAGCCTTCGCTTCGCATAGTTATCGGCAAATCACAATGGAGCAGATTGCTCAATCGCTTGGATTGAGTAAAGGCGCAATTTATATCTATTTCAAATCCAAAGAGGAGTTATTCGTCGCCACGATACGCAGCTATAACGTGCGTCGTTTTGAAAACATCTCTACCAGCTATCGTTCCGATCAACCTGTCATTACGCGCCTGGAAAATATGCTGGATCAATTCAGCCTTCTGCTTTCCCCGGATGAAAAAATCTATGTGCGTTTGTGGCTGGAGGGTTTTCTGGAAGCGGAACACATCCCTGCTCTACAGGCGATCAAAACTGAATCCTATCGACAGTTCAGCTATCTTTTACACAGTTTGTTGATTGAAGGACAGCAGGATGGCACATTCGATTCGGGGTTGGATATGAGCAGTCTGACTTCTCTATTCATGGCAACCTTCGATGGCTTGCTATTACACGCTTTGTTGCCAGATCGGGGCATCACCCCGGAAACTGTTCGCCACTCTGTTCGTCAATCATTTTTCAAACTGCTAGCCAAAACATCATGAATAGAATATTCAAAACAACGCTTGGCCTGGTATTGCTGACAATCTCTGGCTATATAGGAGCTATTTTCGTGGTGCAAGGTGTAATTACGGCTTATCGGATGATTATGAACGGGTCACCGTCTATTCGCACCTATACTATTTTTCCACAGCGAGCCATCGAAAATGCGTCATCCGTCTCTATCCTGAAAACAGAAAACAGCCTGACACTCCCCGAAACACTCACGTTTCCGGTAAACAACAAGGAATATACCTTCCGGTTGAGTGAATTGTTCGCACAGACGGATACAAAAGCATTCATTATCATCCGCAACGACACTGTAATTTACGAGAAGTATCTCAACGGGGCAAGCCGGGATTCCATTAACCCGTCTTTTTCTATCGCCAAATCCTTTACATCTACGCTGATTGGCATTGCGATTGACGAGGGGAAAATCAGGAGTGTTGATGATCCGGTCATTCAATATCTGCCAGAACTAAAAGGGCGCGGTCTGGATGCCCTGACAATACGTGATATGCTGATAATGTCTTCTGGCATTCCCTTCCAGGCGGATGATGGAACTCTCTTTCCGCTGGCTACCCCGTTTACCGATGACGCGAGGCAATATTACACTCCCAATCTGCGTAGCCTTGCGTTGGGCTTGCGCGGTGGGGACGAACCTGTTGGATCGTATTTTCGCTATAACGATTATTACCTCTTGCTTGAAGGAATAATTCTGGAGCGGGTCACAGGTAGAAGTGTGACCGAATATTTTCAGGAGAAAATCTGGAAACCGATGGGGATGGAGTATCCAGCTTCGTGGAGTCTGGATAGCGAATCGGGAGGTTTTGAGAAAGTGAATGTCGGCCTGAATGCTCGTGCGATTGATTTTGCGCGATTCGGGCAACTATTTTTGCATAAAGGCCAATGGCAGGGTAGGCAGATTATTTCGGAAAAATGGGTCACAGAAGCAACGATCCCTGATCCAGGTGACCGACGCCCCTGGAAAGTTGCTCCCATGTGGCCTCAACTTGGTGGTTATTATAAGTTCCACTGGTGGGGATTCAACAACCCGGATGGGACTTATGACTACATGGCGCGTGGTTGGCTGGGACAGATCATCTATGTATCTCCTTCCACGAACACCGTTGTTGTACGGCTCGGTGGCGGACCACAACCAGATACACTCTGGCCTTTCGTAATTCGCGCTTTGATTCGCTCCCTTTAATTCCAGTCGATAAAATCCACAGTTCAGCGCCGGTGCTGCACGGGTTGTCGGCAAATGAGGTTTGAAAGTCCCTCCTCGCTGGCGGGGAGGGATTTAGGGTGGGGTCAACATCTGACGCTACGCTTCAATCAATCTGCGGACAACCCTTTCAGCGCCGCGTCTGAAAAAACTATCCTGCAATTATTTGCGAAACTGCGTGGTCTTCCATTCCGCGAATCGATCACGCAGGCGCAGCCGTTGATATTTCCCGGTTGTCGTGACCGGGATTTCCGTCCCGAAGATGACCGCTTTCGGGCTTTTCTCGAAGGACATGCGCGAACGACAGTGTGTGAGAATCTGCGCTTCGTCTACCTTCGCACCTTCTTCCAGCACCACATACGCACCAACCTCCTCGCCATAATAGTCATTCTCGAAGGCAATAGCCAGCCCGACCTTTACGCCCGGTATTTCGAGCAGAACCTCTTCAATATCAAACGGTGAGAATTTCACGCCACCCCGATTGATTAATTCCTTGATGCGTCCGGTGATGAAAAAAAACTGCCGTCCCTGTTCATCGACTTCATAGAAGCCTTCATCGCCGCTGCGAAACCAGCCGAATTTGAACGTTTCCTGGTTGGCGTCGGCGCGTTGATAGTAATACTTCATGACGTTGTGACCGCGAATGCAGATTTCGCCGCGTTCACCTGTCCCTAGCTGCTGACCACTGCCCGTTGCATCAAAAATCGCCATCTCGTTGACCCCGATTGGGCAGCCAATGCTCGGATAGCCAAAATCTGCCAGCCAATGCTGATGGGTTGCCTGATCCAGATCAACCGGGAGATAGCAGGAATAACAAGTGGTTTCGCTCAACCCGTAGCCGTGCAGAACCGGAACGCCAAACCGCTCCTCAAAACGTTTGACCAGCGACACTGCCAGCGTCCCCGCACCGCAAACCAGGTGACGGAACTGGCGCAAATCGTCGCGGGTTACATCCTCACCCCAGATGCTTTTGCCTTGTGCTTCCTGCGCGTCAGCGTATTCAATCGAGAATTGCAGCAATGTCGGAACAACGCTGACGATGTTCACCTTTTCGCGCGCCATACGTACCCAGAACACCGACGATTGATATTGCCGATTCAGGACGGTACTTGCGCCAATATACATCGGCGTGATCAGCGTCATGATGATTCCATTGACATGATGAATCGGAAGCACACACATCAGACGTTGATCAGGCGTGATTTGCTGCCACTGACTGATCCCGTGTGCATCTGCCAGCATGTTGTACTGGACAAGTACGACGCCTTTGGGTGCGCCCGTCGTGCCGCTGGTATAGATCAGCAGCGATTCGGTATCCGGGTCAGGCGGATCGGCAGGGGAGAAGGTCGCAGGCTGTTTTTCTATCAACGCCGAAAGCTGTGGATAATCGCCCTGCACCGCGCCGCGAATCTGCACAATCTGTTTGACGTTAGGCGCTTCTGCGATGATTTTTGCAGCGCGTTCGAGATAGTCCGGCATGACCAGCGCGATCACGGCTTCACTATTCCGCAGGATGAACGCGATACGGGCGTCATCTTCGGTGACGTTTTGTGGGGCGACTGCCGCCCCGATCTTCCAACAGGCGAAGTAGATAGCTACTGTGTCGGCATGGTTATACGCAATTGTTGCGACGCGATCCCCTTTTTTGACGCCGAAATCCCGAACCAACACGTTAGCAATTTGGTTGACGCGCGCGTTGAATTGTACATAGGTGTGTTCGTCGCGTTCACCATCAACGGTATAGTGAATCAGAAATGTTTTATCGGGCTGCGTTGCCGCGTGATGTTCCAACACTGCGCCGATGCTGCCAAATTTTACAAAACGATTTTCAGAGGGGCGTCCATGTACAAAGTGTGCAGCGCGCAGATTTTCCAGCGTCTGTGCATCCAGTTCAGACATAAAAAGGCTCCAGAATTTTAAGAATTTTCTATGGGGAATTATACCCGGCACAGTTGCACCGGGTATTGAACACAGAGAGGTTTACAGCGGGATGTTGCCGTGTTTCTTCGGCGGGTTGGAATCGCGCTTGTTCTTGAGCATTTCCAGCGCGTTGATCAGGCGTGGGCGCGTCTCCGATGGCAGGATCACATCATCGACATAGCCGCGTGACGCCGCCACGTAGGGATTGGCGAACTTCTCGCGGTACATGGCGACAAGTTCGGCCTTCTTCGCTACCGGGTCGGCGGCTTCGGCAAGTTCGCGCCGGAAGATGATATTCACCGCACCATCTGGCCCCATAACCGCGATTTCGGCGGTAGGCCAGGCGAGGTTGAGATCGCCGCGAATGTGCTTGCTGCTCATCACGTCATACGCACCACCATACGCCTTGCGCGTGATGACGGTGATCTTTGGCACTGTCGCTTCACAGTAGGCATAGAGCAGCTTCGCGCCGCTGCGGATGATCCCGCCGTGTTCCTGCTTCGTCCCCGGCATGAATCCCGGCACATCCTCAAATGTCAAAATCGGGATATTGAAACAATCGCAGAAGCGGATGAACCGTGCGGCCTTTTCGCTGGCATCAATATCGAGGACGCCCGCCAGCACGTTGGGCTGGTTGGCAACAATCCCGATGCTGTGACCGCCGAGACGCGCAAACCCGACCACGATATTCGCCGCATAGTGTTCGTGAATCTCGAAGAAGCGCCCATCATCAACGATCATCTGGATCACTTCTTTGATGTCATAGGGCTTGTTGGGGTTATCCGGCACAATTTCGTTCAGGCGGTTGTCGCTGCGTAGCGGATCATCCTTCGATTTTGCGGCAGGCGGGTCTTCCATGTTGTTCTGCGGGATGAAACTCAGCAGTTCGCGCACGAGGAAGAAGCTATCGGTTTCGCTCTCTGCCGCCATATGGCAGACGCCGCTTACCGTGCTATGGACAGACGCACCGCCCAGGTACTCGAAGGATACATCTTCATGGGTAACGCTCTTGACCACATCTGGACCGGTCACGAACATATAGGAGGTATCTTTCACCATGATGATGAAATCGGTCAGAGCGGGCGAATAGACTGCACCACCTGCACATGGCCCCATGATCAGGCTGATCTGCGGGATCACACCACTGGCAAGGGTATTTTTCAGGAATATATCGGCATAGCCGCCGAGACTCACAACGCCTTCCTGAATACGCGCGCCGCCGCTGTCGTTCAAGCCGATCACCGGACAGCCAACCTTCATCGCCATATCCATGATCTTGCAGATTTTTTCGGCGTGGACTTCGGAGAGCGACCCGCCCATCACCGTGAAATCCTGCGAATAGAGATAGATCAGGCGTCCGTCAATGGTTCCCCATCCGGTGACAACGCTATCACCGACATACTGATTTTCGGGCTTATCCATCCCGAACTCGCGGCTGCGTTGCACCACAAAAGCATCGACTTCGCGGAAGCTGCCCGGATCGAGCAGCAATTCAATACGCTCACGGGCGGTCATCTTGCCCGCTTTGCGCTGTTTATCAATACGTTCCTGTCCGCCGCCCTGTTGGGAGCGGACGCGCATATCCTGGAGTTGGTCGAGTTTCTCAACCGTTCCGTCTTGTACTTTGTCTGTCATAAAATATCCTGCATTATCGGAATCGTAAAAACTTAAATCTATAACACTCAATTTCGGTGATAGGCACGCGCCGCCAATCGATCCATGATTGAAGGGACAAGCGTTCCCAGCACCACCAGCAATATATCCAGCGGGCGAAGGATGATTGCCCGCCACTTGCGATCTGTCGCGCGCACGACAGCCTTCGCCACCTTATCTACCGTCATACCGGGGACAGCGCCGATCTTGCCGGGTCTGCCGCGCCGATTTGCGGAAAATTCGGTGTCTGTCGGCCCAACCAGCATATTCGTCACCCAGATATGATCCGGGTGCAGTTCCTGCCGCAAGCCGCGCCCGAACGCAGTCATGGCGGCTTTGCTGGCGGCATAGGTTGTTGCAAAGGGCGTGATCACGGCGGCAGCCACCGACGAAATCATGATGATATGACCGCCTCCGGTTTTACGCATCGCTGGAACCGCCGCGCGCACACTATGCAGCATCCCTTCGACATTGATACGCAGCACATC
>CAYSOC010000081.1:0-28812 GCA_964432445.1 uncultured Anaerolineaceae bacterium | reverse complement strand
CATCTGCTCAAACTAAGTCGGCTGGATGAATACCAGATCGAAGAACTTAGCGTTGCGATGTTGGGTGATCAGGGGCATCAGCCCGGTTTGGTACAACTGCTGAAGGCTGAAACTGAGGGCAATCCGCTGTTTCTGGTTGAGGTCATGCGCGCACTGGCAGAGCAAGCCGGACAACTTGATCAGGTGGCAACCATGTCATTGCCTGCGGAAGTGAGCGCCAAAGGCATCAACGAAATTATCCGGCGGCGGGTCGAACGTGTCTCTGCCGAAGATCGCCCCTTGCTGCGGATGGCAGCGATTTATGGGCGTCGGCAAAATCTCGATTTGTTACAGAAATTTGCAGGTACACGCGACCTGAACGATTGGCTGCTGGATTGCGAAGCGGGCGCTGTCCTCGAAGTACAGGATAACAGTTGGCAGTTCAGCCATGACAAATTGCGGGATGGCGTTCTGGCAGAAGTTCCCGAAGGAGAGCGCCCCGGATTACATCGCCAGATCGCGGAAGCGATGGAAGCACTCAACTCCAAAGATAATGCCGCCCTTGCCTACCATTGGGGCAAGGCGGGTAACCCGGCAAAAGAGGCCACCTATCGCGGATTGGTCGGCAAGGCGGCGCTTGAATCCGGTGCATATGACACCGCCAAAACAAACCTGATGCGTGCGCTCGAATTACAACCGCCAACGCCTGAATCGCTCAAGCAATGGGTGAACCTGAAGCGCATGGCTGCCGATGCGCATATGGGGCTTGGTGAACGGGACGCTGCCCATAAACTTTACCGCGAATGCCTCGAAGCCTATCAAACGACAAATTACAAATGGGGGGTAGCGGCGGCGCTCAACGATTTGGGCTATCTCGCCTTCGAGACGCGCGACTTTGCGATAGCTGATGAGCAGTTCCACACTGCACTGCAAACGGCGTTTGGGATTCGTGCATGGACTGTCGCGCTCAGTTCGGTGACGGGGATCGCCAGCCTTCTCGTAGAACGCGGCGAACTCGCGCGTGCCACAGAGCTAGTCACACTTACGCTGAATCATATGTCTGTCGATCACCAGACCGCAGACCGCGCTACCCGCCTGCTGACACGCATCAAGGTAGATTTGTGGCCCGATGAAGTGGCACAGGCCGAAGAGCGCGGCAAAGCGGCACGGCTCTCCGATGTGGCAGGACAGTTGTTGAAGAAATAGCGACTTCGTTCCTTGACAGAACAACCTCATAAGTCTATGATGCGCCTGTCGCGGGTCGACAGATAAGGGTTATCTGCGCCGGGGTGGGCGAATGGTAAGCCACCGGGAAACCGGAAGTACAGGTTCGATCCCTGTCCTCGATTGATTCCTTACCGCCAAATTTATCCGCGACGCCATCCCCTTACCTTGACAAGATAATCTCACAAGCCTATAATGCCCTTGTCGCGGGTCGACGGCAGAGGGTTATAGTGTCCACCAAAAATCGGGCATGTAGGTTAATCGGTAAACCGCCGGGAAACCGGAGATGCGGGTTCGATCCCCGTCTAAGGGTCCTCTCCACAACCTTATCCGCGACTATACGCCTTTCCCTGACAGAAGCATTCCCATGTTAAATATGCTACCTCAGCTTGTAACTTTATCTGCGATAGATAACACCAATGTTCAGGTGAATTCCAGGGTATGCCGAGGAGCTAATCTGTGAGCAGTGTAATCGTAATTGTGTTCGATGCGATGCTGACACCAGAATAGTTCAATTGAACTGTCCCCGCCGCCTGATAGATCAGCCACTCGATCATCGTTTGTACGAGCGCTTGCCCCTGTTTGATTTGTGTTGTCGTCAGACCATCGGTATTGTTTATGGAGACGGCGCGCAAATCCAGAACGTTACCCTTTGTTGTGCTGACCATCGTCAACGATAGTTTGAGTTTGATCAGTTTCATTTTGATACGCATATCGGTAACGATCAGGCCATCGCTAAACTCCACAACAGGTGGATAGTCCATCACCATATCGGATCGCCACGCTTCTTTTAGCGCATTGTTCAATTGTGCTGTGGTGATCGTGATCGAGGTTATGCCTTGTGCCAGCGTTGCACGCACAGGCGAGAGTGTCGGTGTACCTGCAAAAGTCGGTGGCAGGATAGGCGTAGTAACAGCCGTTGGGGCAGGGCGTGTAGTTGATATGAGGGACGCAACGACGCGCAACGTCGGCGGTTTTGGCGTGTCGGATGGAATTGGCGTAAAAGTTGACAGCACTATCGGGGTATCGGTTGGGGGAACGTTTGTCGGTGCGTTGGTTGCCGTGACTTCGACAGCAGTCGTTGGAATCAGTGTTGGATACGGATCGTTCAGGCCACTACATCCTGTGAGCAGTGTAAGTAATAAAATAAACCGGGAACGCCAAAACAACGCTCCCGGCACGCGGCGATAGTGCATCTATTCCGGTTTGTTACGGCGCATGAAAGCCGGAACATCCAGATCAGCTTCTTCTCTGGCAGGCTTGCCCTCTGGCGCGCGCGTCACTGGCGAACTGCGCGGAGGTGGCTCTGGCATGGTTGACCGCTGCGGTGCTGCGGGAGGCGGCGCACTATAGGCAGGTTGTGGCGCAGGGCGACTCGGCTCAGGTGCTGTCGGTTGCTGTGGACGTGCAGCAGGTTGTTGTGAAATATTGCTATAGGCCGATTGTGTCCCCGTGCTGCGGACATCGCGCGCCGCTGGCTTGATAATCGCGGGACGTACAACGCCACCTGCCGGGCGCTCGAATCCGGTGGCAATCACGGTAATGCGAAGTTGCTCACGCATGTTTTCATCGACAACCGCACCAAAAATCAGGTTGACGTCGGGGTGAGCCGTTTCTTTGATGATCGCGGCGGCTTCGTTCACTTCAAACAGGCTCATATCCGGGCCACCTGTCACATTGAACAAAATGCCCCGTGCGCCATCGATAGTCACATCCAGCAGGTTGGAGCTAATTGCAGCTTCGGCAGCTTTACGGGCGCGATCTTCGCCGCTGGCTGTACCAACTGCCATGAGTGCCGCGCCGCCTTCGCTCATGATGGTACGCACGTCGGCAAAGTCGAGGTTAATCAAGCCCGGAACAGTAATCAGTTCCGAAATACCCTGAATACCTTGACGCAGCACATCATCTGCCATACGGAAAGCGTCCTGCAAACTGGCGCGTTTATCAACAATCTGGAGCAAGCGGTCATTCGGGATAACAATCAGCGTATCAACTTTACTTTTTAAATCTTCGATTCCAGATTCCGCAGATTGATTCCGGCGATTTCCTTCAAAGGTGAACGGTTTGGTGACAACGCCAATCGTCAGCGCACCAAGTTCCTTTGCCACAGAAGCAACTACCGGAGCCGCGCCCGTGCCTGTCCCGCCACCCATGCCGCCAGTGATGAATACCATATCTGCGCCACGCAATACTTCATAGAGTTCGTCAGCAGATTCTTCGGCAGCTTTCTTGCCAACTTCTGGATTGCCACCCGCACCAAGTCCGCGTGTCAACTTGTCGCCAATACGAACACGAACTTTAGCGCGCTGTGTGACAAGCGCCTGGGAGTCTGTGTTCACAGCAATAAATTCGACGCCACCCAAGCCGGCTTCGACCATCCGGTTTACCGCGTTGCCGCCGCCACCACCGACCCCGACGACTTTAATACGTGCAAAATTTTCGCCCGGTATCAACTCATTCATTTCAGTTCTCCGATCATTCTCTGGCGGCGTGTTGCGTTCGCCCGGAGCGCCCGGCTTCGTTGTGCGTCCCATAAATCTACCCTTCCGCGAGTTTTTGGCAATTGTACAATGTGCTACGCAGACTTGCCAGATATTCATACTTCCTATAAACAATTGAGTGACAGTCCATTTTGATGATTCCTTTACCTCTATTTCGGGGCATTCCGAATTATGATGAAAGCATCAAAGGGGTCTTCTCAATCATGCAATGTGCCAATTGTGACCGGGAAATTTTGCAGAAAGGCAGTCAGTTTTGCCCGTTTTGCGCAACACCGCTTCATCTTGTCGATTCGCCCAAAAAGAAGAAAAATAATGCGGTTCACACCAGGACACTGACAGATTGGAATAGGGGCGGATGGATCAGTTCTTTCGTCCTTATCGGTATGGCTTTTGTTTTTGTTCTCAGCCTCATCGCATTTCCAGATGCAACGCTAATTGTATTATCCATTGGCATTGTCTTTGCGGGCGTTGTAGGCTGGTTTTATAGCTCACAATGTGAAGGATGTGGACATTTCTTCACAATGCAACGCACCAAGCATGAAAGACTGAGCAGCAAAAAGTTTTATCAAATGCTTCGTGACAAGCATCCCCGGCAGATTGTGGTACTTCGGATCAACTGGCAGGATCAATATCGCTGTTCGGTTTGCGGACACGAAAAACAGCGCACCTATACCAAAGATTACGATTCTTTCAGCGAATAGCTGTCTACAGAGGGTTACGCCGTGCATTGTCAAAACTGTGGTCAAAGCATTTTGCAGCAAGGCAGCAAGTTCTGCCCATTTTGCGGATCATCGCTCACATTAGGGGGTAAATTGAATCCATCCAAACAACCTGCGCCAGCGAATGATGTTCCAGGTGGCTGGACAGCATCCGGGGTGACCCTACTGTCTGCGGCCTTCCTGTTAGTGCTAATCAGTGCGCTACTTTACTACCCTTATGCCGCTTTTGGAATACTTCTTGCAGGAATACTTCCTGCGGCACTTCTTGGCAAAATTGTTCTTGATAATCGCTGTGAAAACTGCGGAAGGTTTTTCTCAATGCAGTGCCTTCAACACGATCAAATCGACGGCAAAAAAATATATCGAATGCGTGGAGGTTCACGTCAGATCGTATTGCTCCACGTGACCTGGAAAGACCATCTGCAATGTTCGCACTGCAATCATCAGAAAGATCGTGTTTACACCAAAGACTACGATTCTTTCAGCGAATAACAACAGGGAGAGTCCATGCACTGCCAGAACTGTGATCGGAAATTTCGACTGGACGACGGGCAGTTTTGCCCATACTGCGCTACCCCGTTGTATCTGCCGATTAAACCAAAAAAGAAGAAAAAGAGGGGCGACTCCACAGGTGGAGACATTGATAACGATTGGAACTTCACAATGGCTGGTCTGGCATTGCTGATAGGAATGTTCATCGTTGCATACTACATTTTCTTCACACTGATTGGCAGGTAAAGACAATGGCGAAAAAGAAGCGAAACGACACACAGGATAATTTCTGGTACAACCGGGAACTCCTTTTCGCTGGCCTGGTATTGGCTCCATTCATGGTACTTGGCATGATTGATCGTTCGCACGCCAACTTGTATTTCCTGATAGGCGCTGTTGTAGCCATCGTCGGGTTGCTGGGTTGGTTGTTAATTGCCGACAAGCGCTGCAAAGCATGTGGGCGATGGTTCGCCATCAAAGTCTCCTATGATACGTCTACCGGGGAAATAATTCGGCGCTGTTCGCATTGTCAGACTGAATACAGGGCAATCTTTCCGGTAAATGAATTATTCGATAAGGTAGCTGTCGAACATGAGACCAATACACATTGCCCCAATTGTGATCGGGAACTCCCGACGGATGACGGTCAGTTTTGTTTGTATTGTGGATCGCCATTGAATAGTGCATTCAAGCAAAAGAATCAGTGAGTGTTTTAAAATGCAGTGCCAGAATTGTGAACAGGAAATCACTGTAGAGGATGGAGAGTTTTGCCCTTTTTGTGGTGCATTACCTCATTTGCCAGTGAAGAAGAAAAAGAAGAAAAACGAGGAGATAGAACGTCTTGGAGCCGCTTCCCAGATCGGCGAAGAGTCTGCAATCAGCTACAAAATTACAGCCCTCTTATGTGGGTTGGCCTTTTTAGCTATAGCTCTGTCTCCTAATTCATCAAATCTTAAAATCATTCCTGCTAGTATCGTGGGACTAGCTTCTTTGCTTTTCTTCTTGTTCTACCTGATGAGCAACCGTTGCATAAGATGTAGATACCGCAACACCACAACGCGAATAAGTCATGAAAAAATAAAAAGTCAGCAAGTTAATCAAATTTTTTATGGAAACAAGCGACATATCGTTGAAGTCAATACGTTTGAGGATAATTTTCGTTGTTCACATTGCGGGTATGAGAGAACCCACACTTACGTGGAAACTGGCAAATCTTCCATTAAATAAAACATGGGGCAGTCTTTCGATGTGACCACCCCAATCTCAAGTTCGTTAACTTACCTGGTTATTTTCCAATCTTCCACTGGCGTACTGTGCCATCATCGGAAGATGTCCAGAAGAATGTACCATCCTTGCTGAATTGTACGTTGCGAACGCGCAGGGTATGACCGTTGAAGGTTTGAACAGCCTTGCCTGTCCCGGCATCATGGATACCTGCCTTGCCATCATAACTACCCCAGCCAATCAGTTTGCTATCGGCGCTGAACGCCACAGTCTGTACCAGGGTTGATGTCAGTTTGACGGTGGTCTTGAGCTTGCCCTTTTCGGCGTCCCAGACATAGATCGCGTTACTCGAACCGCCAGCAATCAGCTTGCCGTCGCTGCTAAACGCGATTGATGTGATTTCGCCATCGCCGCCTTCAAGAATCATCGCAGGAGCATCAGCCTTGTCTGCCGCATAGACACGAACCAGACGTTCATAGGCAGAGATTACGGCGATAGACTTTCCATCCGGGCTGACCTCAAAATCGGAGATTGCGCCAGCGTGGATACCTGTGAAAGCATCCTTTTCATTTGCGCCCGCTACATCCCATGTACGCAGGTCGCTATCGGAACTGGCAGAAATGATCGTCTTACCATCCGGGCTGAAAGCAACACCCCGCACATAACTCCGATGCCCCTTGAGGTCGGCAGTCTTCTTGTTCTTTGCCAAATCCCAGAGGCGGACGACGTAGGGATAGCCTGTACCAACTGCAAGCGTCTTTCCATCCGGGCTGAAGGCCACCGAATAGCCTTCGCTCACATCGCTGCTGGTGAGTTCTGCGCTTTGCTTGCCCTTCGTCAAATCCCAAATGCGAACGCTCTTGTCATAGCCAACGCTGGCGAGCATTTTCCCATCGGCGCTCAGTGCAATTTCCTGAATCGTGCCAGTATGACCCTTTAACGTGAATCTGGCTTCTTCCTTTTCGAGGTCCCAGACGACGATCAGCTTGTCATCGCCAGCGGAGACGAGCGTTTTGCCATCGGCGCTGAACAACAGGGCAGTCACGTCATCCTTATGCCCACCTTCGAAAGTTACCAGGTCCCCGGATTCAATATCAAACAGGCGGATTTTCTGGTCGCTGCATCCAGCGGCAACGGTCTTCCCGTCGGGGCTGATGGCGACAGAGCGTGTCACATAATATTCGTTGTCTTCCTTGAACGTGCCAACGACTTTCCCGGTTTCGACTTCGACGATTGGAAATTCGCCTGTTTGTATAGCAAGCGCGACCAGCTTGCCGTCGCTGCTGAAGCTGGAAGTAAAGACAGTCTTTGCACTAGGGACAAGTTTAGGCTTGGCTGCCATATCATTGGGGTCGTACAGCCAGACGCCGAGAGAGGAATTGACCGCCAATATTTTTCTATCTGCCGTAGTTGTGAATTTCTTGATTTCGCCGCGTCCGAAGGTTACTTCGGCTGTCGTCTGCGCTGATACCTGCGTTCCAACGTTGAAAAACATCAGAGCGATAATCAGGGTCAGTGCCAACATATAGATGCGCTTCATAATATCCCTTTTCACATATTGTCTGGTTCACAGTCATAGTGTAGGGGAAGGAGAAGGCTCGATAAATTGTACGTTCGGGCGACAGGGCATCGGTCATTCGGACAATGACCAATTGGGCGAGCGGGAGGAATGGATTGCTCCCGACACAGGCGTGCCGGGATGTATGATACGACAGTTTAGACTAGCGGCGTCCCTTGACGGTTGTCAGCGATTCATACAGTTCGCGGGTGGCGCGTCCTGGCTGGATGCGATACGCCTCGCGCAGGCGTGTTTCCAGCGTATGATATTGCTGCTCAACCATATCGCGTTGATTATTCGCAGCGTAAATCTGCATGGCACGGCGATAAATGTCTTCGCGGTGGGGCGCTTCACGTTCGGCACGCAGATATAGATTCAGGGCGCGTTCCGGGTCGCGTTCTTCATAGAAACGTCCAACGTTGGTCAGCGCTTCGGTGTAGTCGCCTGCCAATTTTGCGCGGCGTTCGATCACCCAGGGCAATTGCATCTGATGCAAAAACGGGGCGCGATAGAGGTGAACGGCGCGTTCCCACGCTTCGAGGTCTTCCGATTCGGTCTGCCCGCGCGAAATGCACGCTTCAAAATCGGCCACGTCATAATAGAGCGTCACGTCGGATGCCTGCCGATAGAAACCGCTGGAATAAATCATTGTCTCATAGCCAACTCGTTCGGCAACCTTGCGCTTGGTGACATGGAAGACATTGGTCGCATCTTTGACCGGAAAATCCGGCCAGAAGGTGTTGAAAATTTCAGTACGAGTGATCAGCGGATGATCGGTGAAATAGAAGAACAGACTGCGTGGAAGCGGACCATCCCAAACCGTGACTGGCTTGCCATCGCTGTAAACTGTTCCAATTCCAAATCCGTAAACTTCGACGCGCTTGCTCAGGATTTGCCCATCATGTCCGAAAACGTCTGCATCCTCGGCATCAATAATTGGTTGCCACTTGTCAAAATCAATCGAACGTGCCGAAATGACCATACGGGCATCTTCTGGCAGCGCGTTGCCCAATGCGCGCAAAAATTCCGCCAGATTTTCGGGAAAATTCAAATTATCTACTTCATCCAGAATGGCCAGACGAACCGGAGTTTGAGCAATTGCGCTCCCCAATCCGCGCCCAATCTCAGTCGCGCTACCTGCTAACTTCCGCATTTGCAATTTTGATTCGGGATATTGTTCGGAGAAGGTCTGAACAATGGATTGTACGTAGTCGCCGAGGGAGTCTGTCGAAGTTGCTTTGTGATAAAATGCGTCGTTTATCCCCAGGAGCCTTGCCAGATAGAGATTGCGCTGTTTGTCGTGTGGTTGAAGCAGAGTTATCTTTTTCTCTAGCCCAATATCCAACTGTGAGCGCTCGGTAACAGCTAACTTCTGCATTTTCATAATCTCCTCAAGTGTAATTAATCGGAAAAATGTCCCGATAAGTCAGAAATTGAGCAGGTATACTACAAAAAAATAGGCGATTGCACATGGGTCAACTGGACTATTTTTAATAGTTACGCTTGGAGTTATGAACCTGATTCTATCGGTTTCTAAAAAAGGGCTAAATGGTTTCTGATCTCATTCTGATAACACTTGAGGCGTTGGGTGTAATCAGCCCTTTTCAATTGTGCTGAACAGGGCTGATGATTACTTACGGAGTTGCGGCTGCTGTGGTTGCTGCTGTAGGTGTGAATGTATTCAGACTTCCCGGCGGGCGCGGCGTATTCGTCAGGGTTGGCGTGCGGGAGGGAGCAGGTGTGCGAGATGGCAATAACGTACTCGTTGCCAGTGGTACATCTGTGAATGGCGGGTAGGTAGGAAACGCTGTTTCCGTTGGCGTCACAGTTGGCGTTGGCTTGCTGATATACAGATTCCAGCGGATGGCGGCGTCAGCGTCGGTGGAGAGCAGCCACGATTTCCAATCGGTATACAACTGCTGGAGGGTAACATTGCCTGCCACTTTCACCAGTTCATCCTCAAATTTGCTGTTGTTTCCTATCGCGCGCGCCAGATTGACAGGAGTTTGTGCGCCAAACCGCGCCGAAAGGTAGAGCGTCAGCATGTATGCCTGCGCGTTCCAGTTACGGACGCTTGCGCCGAAATCATCCGTCTTGCTCACTGGCGGGACCGTTAATTCGTCCAGTGGTAGCAACCGATCCAGCCGCGCCTGATCCCGCGCCAGCAGCAAAGCGTTGGATCGTCCAACAAACCCGTAATATTGCATTATGCCAGATTTGAACCATGCTGGCGGCGGTGCAGCAGATGTCTTGAACAGATTCGCGTAAGAGTCTTCTGCCATCTTTGCCACAATCTGATCCTGCAATTGCTCGAATGATGGTCCACTTCGTTGAATCATCGTGAAGCCACGCGCCCCATAAAGCGCAGAGGCATTGTTCGGATCGCAAGGATAAACTGCATAGTCGTTGTGTGCAACGATTATCTTTTGACCGGGACGCAGCGGATCAGTAGAACAACTATCCGAGCCAGCTTCATAGATGATGAAGTTATATTCTTTGGCAACACCAGCATTTTTCAATAGAAGGTCATAGGCTTTCAGGACATTTTGGCGCAGGAGTATTCCGCTCAGACCGTCGCCATACCAATAAATGTTGATGGGCTTCTCTTCTACGCGCAGCCAGCGTCTGGAATTATCGAAAAACTCCACTTTAAGGAGTTCGCTTTTGTAGGTCTTTTTATCCGTATCCTGCACAGTCCACTGAAATGTATATTCGCGGAATGGCTGGAGCGCTGTTTGCGGGCTGAGAGGCCAGGGGAAATAGATACCCGTTGCGTTATCGCCAAACACACGGATCGTCGTATCGTTCAACGGAACATTTATCGTTTGATCCACCGTTCCGGGCTGAAACAATTTCAATTGGGCGCTGGCGATCTTCGACCGTGCCAACCCCATTCCGACATAGAACCGTATCAACATGGGGAACAGGTTTTCATACTCCCCTTGCAGTGTGATTTCCTGGGTTGGTACAGGCGAATGTGTTGCAGTTGGCTCGGCAGTCGTGGCGCGCGTTGCGGTTTGCGTCAGCGCCCGTGTTGCCGGACTGGTCGCCTGGGCATCCGGGCTGGCGGCGGCATAGCCTGTTCCCGCAAGGAGAAGAGTTAACAACACCGCAAAGATGGCTTTTCCGAGATGTTTCAATTTGTTGTCCTCATGCCCGAATCTGTCCGTTGCCTTCGACAACCCATTTATAGCTGGTCAATTCGCGCAACCCCATCGGACCGCGCGCGTGTAATTTCTGCGTACTCACGGCAATTTCCGCGCCAAGTCCGAATTGACCTCCATCATTGAAGCGTGTCGATGCGTTCACAAACACTGCCGACGAATCTACAAATTGTACAAATTTACGTGCGTGTTCGGCATTTTGGGTCAGGATGCCGTCGCTGTGTCCGAGACTGTGTTCATTGATAAAATCAATCACGGTGTCTAGGCCATCAACAACGCGAATCCCAAGCGTGAGATTCATCCATTCAGTATCCCAATCTTCGGGCTGTGCAGCGCCGACGCGCGGATCGCGTGTGAGCATCAGTGTCGCCGGGTCAGCCTTGAACTGTACGCCCGATGCGCCCAAACGCTCGATCACCTTTGGAATAAAGATTGCCGCGATCTTTTCATGAACCAGAATCGTATCCAGTGAGTTGCAAACCGAGGGGCGCGAAGTCTTGGAATTGTGAATGATATTGACCGCCTGATCAAAATCGGCGCTTTCATCGACAAACAAATGGCAGATGCCAACTCCACCAGTGATCACCGGAATAGTGCTGTTTTCGACACAGAATTTATGCAGGTCTGCGCCGCCGCGCGGAATAATCATATCAACATATTTGTTGAGCCGGAGCAGTTCACCAATCAACGCGCGCTCCTTGCTTTCAATCAGTTGTACGGCGTCTGGCGGCAATCCGGTGGCATCGAGTGCGCCCTGAATCACCTGCGTCAGTTGCGTTGCTGTACAGAGCATCTCCGACCCGCCGCGCATGATCACACCGTTGGCAGTTTTGATGCACAACGCCGCTACATCAACGGTGACGTTGGGACGTGCCTCGTAGATAATGCCAAGCACACCAATCGGGGTACGAACCCGACTCAGTTTCAATCCATTGGGACGTGTGTCAGTTTCGATGATTTCGCCAACCGGGTCGGGTAGCTGTGCCACACTGCGAACATCTTCCACAATTTGCGCCAGCCTTCCGCGCAGGGTGAGGCGATCAATCAGGTTTGGTGCAGTCCCGCGCGCCTGTGCATCGGATACATCAGCAGCATTGGCAGTGAGGATGCTGTGTTCGTTCTGTTCGAGCGCATCTGCAATCGCGCGCAGTGCCTCATTTTTCTGCTCGGTACTGGCCTGCGCCAGCTTGCGTGATGCAACGCGGGCGGCTTTGCCCATCGTCAGCAGATCGATGCGGGTTTGTTCCATTTTGTCACCTCACAATAAAACCAGATTGTCGCGGTGAATGATTTCATCGCCCCATGTATAGCCGAGTTTTTCGAGGATCGCGCCGGACTGCGTTTTTATGAGAGTGCGCGCCTCGCTTGCATTATAGTTGCATAATCCAACGGCCAACGGTTTTGCGCTTTGTCCGGCACACACCTGCACAGGTTCGCCGCGCTCAAATTCGCCTTGTACGTCAGTCACGCCAATTGGCAACAGGCTGGCCCCTTTTTGAGTGAGTCCACGCGCCGCCCCATCGTCAATGTGCAGGGAACCTTGCGGCTTCTGGGAAGTCAGCCAGCGTTTGCGGCTTTCCAGATGGGTGATTGGCGGCAGGAAGGTCGTGCCAATCGGTTCCCCCTGTACAACGCCCTGGATGACATCCGGGCGTGCGCCGTTGGCAATGACCGTGATTGTGCCGCTACGTCCGGCGAGATGCGCCGCCTGAATCTTGGTAATCATCCCGCCTGTACCCAGTCCGCTATTCGTGCCGCCAGCAAGAGCATAGATCGAATCGTCGATTTGTGGCACGGTCTGGATCAGTCTCGCGTCCTCATTGAAACGCGGATCAGCCGTATACAGCCCTTCAATATCGGTAAGTAAAATCAGGAGTTCGGCATCAATCAGATTCGAGACCAGTGCGGAGAGGTTGTCGTTATCGCCAACGCGGATTTCTTCGGTAGCGATAGTGTCGTTCTCATTGATGATCGGCAGGATGTTGTGATCCAGCAGCGTGAGCAGCGTATCCCGCGCGTTCAGGTATCCCGTCCGATTGTTGATGTCGCCGCGCGTCAGCAGCACCTGCGACACATTAATATCATAAAGGTTGAAGAGTTCGCCATAGCGCTGCATGAGGACGGCCTGCCCAACAGAAGCCAACATCTGTTTCACAGGCAACGACGGATGCAACGACGGAAACCCAAGTTTTTCGCGCCCGGCGGTCATCGCGCCAGAAGTAACGAGGATAATGCGATAGCCGTGATCATGGAGATGTGCAATCTGCCGGACAAGTTCAAGCATCCGCCGGGACGAGAGTTGTTTTGACCCGGCGGTGAGTGTACTGGTTCCAACTTTGACGACGATTTTACGCGCCGTTTGTATTCCGGTCATGGTTCACTGCGATCTGGCGGGAATGAGTATTTTCTGGTTGACATTGAGGATCACGTTCTCGTTAGCGAAGCCATTGGCGCGCACGATCTCCTGTACAGTAACGCCGTAGCGTTGCGCAATCCTGCCGAGCGTATCCCCGGATTGAACGACGTAAACAGCCTGAATACCCGCCGGGAGCGCCGTTGCTCCGGTAGAAGCAGGAGGCGTACCGCTTGCGCTGGCAGAGTGCGTGGGTGTTCCCGGAGCGGAAGGCTTGCAATTTGGAATCAACAGCTTTTCGCCGATTTGAAGCGCATTCTGGTTTGTGCGCGGATTCGCCGCGATCAGTTCCAGCGGATCGATCTTCAGCTTGCGCGCAATAGCATAGAATGTATCGTTGCGCTCTACTGTATATTCGCAAGGCGGATCAGTCGGCAACGGTGTTGGCGTAGCAAGCGACGGCTCTACCGCACTTATCGTTGCAGTTGGCTCGATGATTGGTGTTCCGCCTGCGGTTGGTTGCGTATCGGGCTGTGTTGGTGGCACGATAGTCGGTTCGACGGGTGCGACAGTCGGCTGAACCGATGCCGGGTCGGTTGGCGGGATGGTTGGCTCGACAGGCGCGATAGTCGGCTGAATCGGCTCAATGGTCGGGATCGGAGTCTGGAATCCTTCTGGCCCGATAGGAGTCATAAAAGGGGTAGGGGTAATATTCCCGCCACCGCCAATAGGCGGCGCTGTAACCTGGGGTAGCGAGGTCGGGAAAGTTGGCTCGATTGGGATCATATTTGTTGCTGTAGCGTTGGCAATGGTTGGTTCGACAGCGCTCCCCGCCGATTGAAAACAACCACTCAGGACAAATGCCAACCCTATTAATACGCCAACCCGCCCTATACGCCGCATAATGATCTCCTCGTTGCGCGATAAGATAACAGGGAATTGAGGTTCACGCAATCGGAGATCGGTCATGCTTGCCAAATGAAGTTGGAAGATTCCAACGACCACTGGTAATTTTATCAATTCCTTCTAACTGATATTATTTGCAGATTGCGTAGGAACACTAACCTGTATACTATATAAGATCAGGAATAACGGAGTGCAAAAATTGTAATTTTTGTGAAATTTGTAAAATTTAACACGCCGGGTAGAATCGCTGTTATCTAGGATTGTTATCGTAATCAACTATCGCGGGTGAGCAAATAGAGTGGGGATAAAAAAATGATGACTGTCAATCCTGAACCATCAGCGAGCGCAGTGACAAAATGCCCAAATTGTGGGTCTTCGGTACGAGCCGGAGAATTAATCTGCTGGAATTGTAACCATTCATTGACGAGCGGCGTTTCCTCTTCCACGCGCACGCTGGAAAAAGCCGAAGAAACGTTTGAATTTACGCGCAATAAGTCCATTGGGAGCGCAATTGGCAAACTTCAAAGAGTTTCTTTCATCATTGATGGAATAGAATTGACTTTACCGGCAGGTACAAAACTGATTGTTGGACGGCACGACAAGTCGGCTACGGCTATCATTCCAGATGTTGACCTGGCGCGTTTCGATGCGGAAAACCTGGGCGTCTCCCGACAGCACATGGAGTTAAGCTGGCGCAGCGGACTGATCTATGTGACCGATATGGGCAGCACCAATGGCACACTCCTTAACGGGCAACGCCTTGTCGCTGGCATTGAACGCATTCTCCGCGACAACGATGAACTGGTCATCGGGCATATGCGCGCGATTGTGCATTTTGTCAACGGCTAGCGGGATGTTGGCATAGCAATCAGAACCACTGTTCGCTATATTTCCCGCAATTTCAACAACCTGATACATAGAAAAACGAAACCACCACAATGTTATTGTCGTGGCGGTTTTGCATTTCCAGCGAAATTCAATCTGGCGGAGAGGGTGGGATTCGAACCCACGAAGAGTTTCCCCTTGCTCGCTTTCCAAGCGAGTGCATTAGGCCAGGCTATGCTACCTCTCCGAGCAGGGGCAATTATAAACTGCGAACGATCTTCGGTCAATATTCAATTCTTCCCGCTTGCTTCCATCATTTAATGGTTATAATGTGGGATAATTCGCAATTCATTTTGGATTTTGAGGGATATGGATGGACACCTGCGGAGACGGTGGCGCTGGGTCTGGTATGTCGTCGGAGTGCTGATCGCCGGTTGCAACAGCACCATTCCGACAATGCGTAGCCCTGCTACGTTGCCCACATTGCCGGGCTATACACTCATTCCACCGACACTCACGCCGATACCGCGTCTGGTACGCACGCCAGTACGAATGGCTACGCTTGGCGGTGCGCCTTATCCTGTCTTGCCGCTTTCAACACCCCATCCGCTTGCACTCGGTCAACCGTCCTGCACCGAGACACCTGTAGGTTCATTATGGTGTTTTGGGTTGTTACAAAATATCCTGAGTTATCGTGTTGAAGGGGTGAGTGTGCGTATCTATCTGGTTGATAGTGAAGGTAACGGCCTGGTCTGGCTGGATACGCCTATTGCGCGGTTGTCGCTCTGGCCGGGGGAAGAATCGCCATATGGCGGGCTTTTCGAGACGATCCCGAACCATTATGTCGGCGCTGTTGCAGAGCTATATGTAGCGAAAGCTGCAACAGAACCGGAAGGTTCATTTCGTCTACCCATCATTATCGAAAATACATCACAAAATGACGCAGCCCTCAAAATCTGGAATGTGACGCAGAAGACCGCACCGGAAAGCCGAATTATTCTGACTCTGCTCAATCCGCGCGGGCAGGTGGTTGGTTACCGGATTGGCCTGTTGGGTCATCCTCTGGAGCCGGGCGAGAATTCCTTGCTCACGCTCCCGACAGGTGCAGTGGAAGGGATGGGTTTTACGCTCCGGGTAAGCGCCGAATCGGTTGAACTTGCATCCAAAGTCCGGCGTAAAAAAGCGCCCGATTCTGGCAACCGGAATATAACGTGGTCGTGCTTCACACAAGCTAATGACAAAAGGGATGCGTGTTAGCGCGTATCGGCACTCAATCTGTAAAAGCAAGAAACTTCCGTCTCATTGCGGGCAACGATGCTGCGCTATAATTTCCGAGCGTTGTTCTTTTGAAAGGTCTTTGGAAATGGATTATTTAGAACATATCGCGGTGATCGGTGCGGGTACGATGGGGAGCGGAATCGCACAGGTCTGCGCGCAAAGCGGCTTTGAAGTCACCATGATCGATGTCAGCACCGATGCGCTAAACAAAGCCAAACAAACAATTGCAGAGTCCGCAAAAAAATTATTGGGCAAGGGAAAAATTGATCAGGAAGCGCATGATCGCGCGACGCAGGGAATCGCGCTGGCAAACGACCTGGTTGGTGCTGCAAATGCGGATCTCGTTATCGAAGCCGCGACAGAGAACCCTGAATTGAAAAAGCGCATTTTTGCTGATCTGGATCGAATCACACGCCCGGACATCATCCTGGCGACGAACACCAGCAGTATCAGCATCACGACGATTGCGGCTATGACCGAACGCCCGGACAAAGTGATCGGGATGCACTTTATGAATCCCGTTCCACTTATGGCGCTTGTGGAGATCATCAAAGGGTATGATACCTCTGCCGAAACACTGGAAACGATAGATACCCTCTGCAAGACACTCGGCAAAACGCCTGTCCAATCCAGCGACTTTCCCGGCTTCATCAGCAACCGCATCCTTTGCCCGATGCTGAATGAAGCGATTTTCGCGGTGATGGAGGGCGTCGGTACGGTGGAAGATATTGATACTGTGATGAAACTCGGTATGAATTTCCCGATGGGGCCGCTCACCCTCGCAGATTTCATCGGGCTGGATGTGCTGCTGTCAATCATGGATGTGCTATATTCCGGTCTCGGTGATCCGAAATATCGTGCCTGTCCGCTGCTGCGGAAGATGGTAGCTGCCGGACATCTCGGACGTAAGTCCGGGCGCGGCTTCTATTCCTATAATTCCTGATGCGTACATGGGCAAATCGTGGTCTGGCATTTTTTGCGGCGCTGGTTTTTCTGCTGACACCGTTCTGGGTGCGTATTCCCGCCGATTTGCCCTATTTCGCCGGATTCGTTTTGATGATTCCGGCGGCGCTGTGTCTGCTCTGCTGGATAGATTCCGGGTTTGGCGGCTGGCTGATGTGGGAACGCCTGTCGCCATTCATGCTCCCCTGGCTGATGTTTATTCCCTATGGTTTTTTCAGCCAGCGCTGGGCAAATTTTCCTGAACCTGCATGGGATGCGGCGTTGCAACTGATCGTGTTGGGAGCATGGGTGCTGGTGATCGCCAGTTCGCAGATCAACCCACGACAGATTGCATGGATACTCACACTCTCGGTTGGCTTCCACAGTCTGATCACGATTGGGCAGGCTATCGTACAGCACCCGCTAGGACTGGATTTCCTTGGTGAATACATCATCCGCCCCGGCGCACGCCTCAACACGTTACAAGCCGATAATCTAACCTATCTCCGTCCGCAGGGATTGACTGCGCACCCCAACATGCTGGCGGGTTTCCTGATTGTTGGCTTGATCGTTAGTGCGTCTCTGTTTGTTAAAGGGAATCTGAAACGTTCCCAATTGCTGCTGAGTGGCGCATGTCTGATATTGGGATGGCTGGCGCTACTGCTGACCTTTAGCCGTGCAGCGTGGCTTGGTTTGGTTGCAGGTGGACTGGTTTTCCTGCTGCTGTGCGCATTGGTGCGATTGCGATTCGCATGGCAGCGCGTGCTTCCAATAATTGCTGTGTGTCTGGTTGTCACCGTTGCTTTCGTGTTTGCCTATCGCCCATTTGTATTTGCACGCACGCTAGCCGGGGATACTTCATCCGAGCAGCGCAGCATAGTAGACCGCGCCTATTTTCTGGAATACACCATCGCCATGATCCAGCGCAAACCCGTTTTGGGCTATGGAATCGGGATGAACGACTGGGAAGAAGCGCAGATGATTGTTTGGGATATACGCCAACCTGCGCTGACTGCTCTCCCGGTACATAACGTTCCGCTCCTGATCTGGAGCGAACTTGGCACGGTTGGCTTTGCGTTGTGGTTAATGACGCTGGCAGGCGTGGGATTTCTCCTGCTGCGCTATATCCGTCACGGGGGTGTTGATCCGATTGTTTTTGGGATGTTGGCAGCATTTGCGGGGTTATGGGTGACCAGCCTGCTCGATTTTTATATGTGGCGGTTGCTTCCGTTCGTTATTCTGTGGTATGGGGTGTTGGCGGTGGCGCTCTCCGCAATGGTGCGCCACGCCGAATCCAACAGCTAATTATAGAAATTCCATCGAGCCGTTAATCGTGATGCGCCTCGCGGAAAAATTACCGCTTCCCGACTGTAGCACTTTACCATCCAGCGAATAAATTTTGAATGTGCCAACACCCGTCAAAATATCGCCCGTTTCATCCATCATCAGGGATGTTGACTCTTCGATGATAGAGACCAGCACGCCCTGCGCATCGGCAAGAAATTTGAAAAGGCGTGTCTCAACCTTCAAGCCGTCCTGTTTCCAGACCCCATGTCCACCACCCTGCGGCGAACCAACGAGGGTATCTTTCTGCTTGGTAGTCATCAATCCGCCATTCGAGGTAAAGGTAGCGAGTCCTTTGGTTGTTCCGCGTGCGGTCAACGTACCTACCCATGACCCCTGCACCGATTTAATCCCTGGCGGGAGCGGGGTCGAGGTTGCCCCTTGTGCCTGCACTTCAGATGGATTCAACAATGCCGCTGCTCCGATTGCAGCAACGGCTCCTGCCCCGCCGAGGGCTGCCAATAATTTGCGTCGGTTTACATCGCTTATATCATTGTCGCTCATGGCTAAACCTCCAATAATTTTCAGGGTCTGAAAATCCGAATTTCATTATAGACCTGAACAGAGGATTCAGACTATGACGGGGTTGTAAACTGATCGGGTTGCAGGACGACACCCATATAAAACGTAGGTGTTTGTATGGATCAGGCAGGAAAGTTCCCTTCAAGAGAACCTGTTGCAGAGGGTTCATTCCAGTAAAATTCTTCGTATATATGTTGGTGAATAATCAGCACTGTATCGTAGGTATATTGATGGCTGATTGTTATGGCGTCAAGGCGCTATTCGGTCTAAAATGGAAGCATCAGGAGGCGCGTCATGCGTGGTTTTCGCTGGTTTTTGATTGGTCTGACAGTATTTTTTGCGGGTGCGGGGGTGGTACAGGCGCAAGGTGCGGCCACACTCCAGCAGCGGGCAATTTTGCCTGCGGCATCCTATGTGCAGGGGCCGGCAAGCGGTGCAGGGCTTGGCGGTGCGCCAATCAACGGTATCAATCTTCCCCTGACCAATCAGCCTGTGGGCAGTATCAGCGCAGTCGTGAAGGGTTGGTATAAGGGAACGTGGGCGCTCCTGACCGATAAAGGCTTTGGCGATAAAGCCGCCAATGACCATCTGTTGCGCTTGTATCTGGTGGAGATTGGCTGGTTCAACGGGCAAAGCGGCGCGGGCAAGGTCAACATTCTGGATTGGATCACATTCTCTGATCCAAACAGCAAATTGGCTTCCATCACCTCAAAAGATCGGACACGGCCATTGACCGGAGCAGATTTCAACCCGGTGGCGATTGCACGCCTTGCCGATAAGACACTCTGGGTAGGCGATGCTGGTGGAAAATTACTGCACTTCAACATGGAAGGGGCATTGCTGGAATCACCACGCAGTATTCAGGCGGGCGAGATTCAGGCGATCTCTACGACAGTGGATTTCCAGAATCTGGTGATCGCACTCAAGAGCGGCGGCACAGTCAATATCTACAACTACAACCCGGCGAACAATACCGCCAACAAAGTCTCAGCCTATCCGCTGGATAGCGGCGGCAACGAGGTTAGCGACCTGACTGTGATCAACGGTTCACAGGCTTTGGTTGTAGAACAGGACAAAGGCACGGGAGCAAGCGCACAATTCAAGAGAGTTTTCCTGTTCGATACGACCAGCGGCAACAAACGCCTGATTGCGGACTTGCTGAATATCAGCGATCCTGCGAACATTAGTACCAACAAGGTATTTGGTTCATCGGGCGGCAAGTTTGGTTTGGGGAATCCGTTCAAATTTCCATACGATGTTTCTGGCGTCTATCCGCTGGACAATAACACCATTGCACTGGTAAATAACAACAACTTCCCGTTCGGCGCAGCGCGACAGACAGGCGTGGCTGATTACACTGAATTCATTGCGCTCCGATTGGGCGCAGCATTAAACGTCGATTTGGCTGAAATACAGGACTAAACATGACGGTACAGACCCGCGAACCGTATGCCGCTCTCCTCCACGAATTAACCATCCGCCGCGAGCGGGTCTATGATTACTTGTTTAATTCCGAATATGCTGCGCAATTTCGCCCGCCGCATATCCGCGACGCAGCCCTGAGCTATCTCAAACTTGGTGGAAAATCGTTACGCCCGGCGGTGCTGCTCCTGAGTTGTGGCGCAGTTGGTGGCGAAGAAGACCACGCGATTCCGGCAGCGGCAGGCGTTGAGGTCTATCACACGTGGACGCTGGTGCATGACGACATCATTGACAAAGATACGCGGCGACGCGGCGCTCCAACAGTGCATATTGAGTTTGCGGAACGTGGCAAAACCGATCTGGGCTTTAGTGAGCAGGAAGCCGCCCATTATGGCACGTCGATTGGCATCCTTGCGGGCGATGTGCAGCAGTCATGGGCGTATATGTGCTTCCATGACCTATATCGCAGATACGGGATAGAGCCGCGTCTGGTGCTGGAACTTGTTGGGGAGTTGGCGACCTATGTCCAGTTGATTCTGGTCGAGGGCGAAACGCTGGATATTCAATATGCCAACCGCGATTTATCCGCGTTGCTCGACCTGACCGAAGAACAGGTCGTGCAAATGCTCTGGAAAAAGACAGGTGTCCTGTACGAATTTGCAGGCAGAGCAGGCGCAACCATCGGACTCGGTACGTCAGATTCCCCGTTGGTACAGGAAATCGCAGCGTTTTGCAGCAAAGCTGGAACGGCCTTCCAATTGCAGGATGATCTGCTCGGCGTGATTGGCGATGAACGCCAGACTGGAAAGGCTGTCGGCGCGGATATTCGTGAAGGCAAGAAAACGGTTATCGTCCTGAAAGCGCTGCAAAACGCGAATGATGCACAGAAGCGGGAACTGTTCGGCATCCTCGGACGACAGGATATTTCTGCGGAAAAGGTCGCACGCGGGATTGAACTCCTGCGCGAACTGGATGGGGTGGATTACACTGCCAGCCTTGCCAGACGCTATATCGAAGAAGCCTTTGCCCATCTGGATACTGTGCCGGATTCATCGTATAAAACTCTACTGCGACAGTGGGCGGAATATGTTGTCGGACGCCAGCGTTAAATCGAAAAATCATATTGAGGCAATTCGGCGCGCGGCGCTGCACGATCATTCGCTGATCAGTCTGACCCTCAAAGGGCGACTGGATGATTCTTTGCCCTATCGCAAAATCACCATTCGCCCGGTGGAACTGCGCGGGGAATACTTCCTGCAATTTTCCTGCCTGACGGATAAACAGGACTTCACCAAAAACTATCAAAGTGATGAAGCTGCCGAACAACTTGATCAGGTGCTGGCACTGGCTTACGGGGTGATTCAATTCCGTTCCAGCAAGCAAAACTGGGATGCGCAGATCACGCCACAAGGCAAAGTTGTTTTGCATCGGGTGCAGGGCAAGGAATCGGCCCAACCAGACACTGGGCATGATCGCTCCAAAGTGTTGCCGCTACCGATTGGCAAACCAGATGCCTTCCTGACGCAAATCGGGATTATGGATGCAGGTGGGCGCATTCGCCCCGCTATGCACGCCAAGTTCGCACAAATCAACGAATTTCTGAAACTGCTCGATCACACGGGCGAACTCGATAAATTCAAACGGTCCCCGATAGAAATCCTCGATTGTGGTTGCGGTTCGGCTTATTTGTCGTTTGCGGCCTATCACTATCTGAATGATGTAAAGCACATTCCCGCGCGCCTGACCGGGATTGACTACAATGGCAAACTGATCGAGAAGGATAATGAGAATGCCCTCGCACTCGGCTATGAGGGTGCGTGCTTCCGTGAAAGCGCAATTCTGAGCTATCAACCAGAAACGCCACCGGATATTTTACTGGCACTCCACGCCTGTGATACTGCCACCGACGAAGCGATTGCGCTAGGCATCCGTTCGCGTTCGCAGTTGATCCTGTGTGCGCCATGCTGCCATCATGAAATGCGTAATCAACTGGATCGGCAGGACTCGCCTGCATTATTTGATCCGATGCTCCGGCACGGAATCATGAAACAGCGCTTTGCGGAACTTCTGACTGATAGCTTCCGTGCCTTGATTTTGCGGATTATGGGCTATCGCACCGAAGTGGTGGAATTTGTTTCGCCGGAACACACCGATAAAAACCTGATGATCCGTGCAATCTGGCGTGGCAGACATGATATAAAGCTGTTGCTTGCGGAATATGATGCGCTCAAAGCCTATTGGGGCGTGACACCGACACTGGAAACTTTGCTTGGCGCATCGCTGCGAGGATAAATGTCCAACCTGGAATACTATCTACAGTTGGAAATAATTCTCATTAGATGATCAATTTCGGTCAGCCGACAATAATTGTCCATTCTTCGCCAAGAGCAATTTGTACCTCATCAACAAATTGACGATGAGCCACGTCGAAGCGTTCCTGTTCTTCCTGAGTCTACCGTAATGCCCCGCCCGGATCGTCCCAATTGAGCGCTGTATCATGCCAATCTGATAATTCCTCGCCGCGCTTGAGGAGTTCCTCGGTAAGACCAACGCAATCCTGAATTGGCCCAACGCCGAAAATTTCGCACGTTTGACTATCAACACCCTAGAGCCATGCAGGTGCGCCCCATTCAAACCACAATTCGGCACGATATTTGACAGCCATATCACTCCTAAATTACATTATTGAGTAAAATTTACCCTGCTGGCAGACAAAATAACCTATTGGCAGTATCTGGCAGTCCCAAAACCTATCCAAATCACAATCCAAACTTGACAAACAGCGCTCCGTTCGTTAGGCTTATGGTGTCGATTGTGATATAATACGCAAAGTCACCAGCATGACTTCAAATAACAGAAAAACGCCCGCTCAGGATCGTTTACGCAATTACGCGCTTACGCTAACTGCGGCACAGGGTGGGTGTGCAAGTGTGATTGTTATTGCTGTGTGTATGCTGGTAGGGCTTGCGCTAGACAGTCAGCTTAAAACCCAGCGAATTTTCACGCTCGTCTTTATTTTAGCTAGTGTGCCGCTCAGTCTCTATGTGATGTTGAAACTTGTGTTGGGGGCGACCCGCCGCATCACGCCGCCTGAGCCGCCTACGTCAATGAAGGAGGATCGCCCTTGGCAGGAAAAGGATTAACCAGGCTGCTCTATGCCCTGGGATTCGCAATCGTCTTTTGCTTCATCATCCCCCACGTGATTTTTCCGCGTCTGGGAATTGGTGTTGCATTGCCGTTCATTTACGTACCGGGTGAACCCATTCCGAGTACGCCTCTGACAAACGTTGTCATCACCACATTGTTGACTGATGCCGTGCTTGGTTTGTTTCTGTATTTCGGTCTACGGAACATGAAGCAGGTTCCGGGACGCCTGCAAAGCATTCTGGAAATGCTTGTAGGTTTCATGGACAACCTGACCCGAAACATCATCGGCCCACGCAGCCGCAAGGTGCTTCCGCTGGCAGCGACGATCTTCATGTTTGTCCTCTTCGCAAACTACATCAAGCTGATCCCCGGCTTCGACTCGGTTGGCGTTATGGAATGCGCTGGTCCGGCCTCGCAAAACACTCCTGCGCATCCGGTTTCGCCCGTCGGTTATTATGCCAACGGGAACGCACTGTATGTTCCAGCCTCGTTGAGCGCTGGCTATCGTGCGACGCTGGAAGACTATGAATATTGCGAAAAGCTCAATGGCAAAGCCGTACACAGCGCAGCAACGACTGAAAAGCCGGTTGCTACCGCTGCTGCTACTGCCGCCGCTACCGCCGCCGCAACGAAATCTGCTGTTGCTCCGGCAGCCGAGGGTGGACACAACGAAGGTGGCGACGCGGGACACGGTGACGCAACCAAGCCAACTCAAGAAGAGATAGATCGGGCAACGCTCACTCGCATGGTTGACACCAACGCGACTCTGAAATACAGCGACCTTGAAGCCAAATATAAACCGCTGGCAACGGAAGGCACAAATGGTCGTCCGGTGGTTAAAGCACCGCTCCGTGACGTTTACTTCGTGACGCCGTTCTTGCGCGGTCCGACATCTGACCTGACGCTGACGCTGGCGATTGCGCTCATTGCGATGATCGCGGTACAAATCTTCGGTGTTCAGGCGAATGGTGGAGCCTACTGGTTCAAGTTCATCAACCTGCCTGCGCTCGCCAACATCGGCAATCCGAAGAAGCCCTTGCGTGGCGCACTCGGTCCGATTGACTTTGCAGTCGGTTTCCTCGAAATCGTCTCGGAATTCTCGAAAGTCCTATCGTTTGCCTTCCGTCTCTTTGGTAACATCTTCGCGGGTCAGGTTCTCATCTTTGTGATGACCTTCCTGATTGCGACAGGTCTGCCGCTGGTCTTTACAGGACTGGAAGCATTCGTTGGTGCGATTCAGGCGTTCGTGTTCGCTATGCTCTTCACCGTCTCGACAGGGATTGCGATGGCAGGCCACCACGACGACAGCGAAGCACATCACGAGGACGAGCAGGTACACGCCTAATTACGCTGCCCGCGCTGTCTGTTCCGGGAACAGACAGCGCGAGGCGCTTAATATCGGGTCGGGGATGATATAATCACCCCCGATAAAACGAACAGCATTCGGAATTGTTCGATTAACACTTTGTACATTCACTCTCAGGAGGCTTTGTAGCATGGAATCTGCTGCTCTTATTGCAGCCGCTAAGGCGATTGGTGCTGGTCTGGCAATGATCGGCGTTTTGGGGCCGGGTATCGGTATCGGTTTGATGGTTAGCGGTGCGTTGCAGGCCATTGGTCGCAACCCCGATGCAAGCGGTCAAATCCAGACGAACATGATCCTCGGTATTGCGTTTGCGGAAGCCGTCGCTATTTATGCGTTGGTCGTCGCTCTCGTTATTCTCTTCGTGCTTGGTTGAGCCAAGAGGAGGGCACTGTGGATAAACTCGGGCTAAACCCAGGATTTCTTGCAGCGCAAATCATCAACTTTCTGATTTTGCTTGGGATTATGGCAAAGTGGGTGATTCCTAATGTCACCAAAATGCTGGATAACCGCGCCGCAACCATCGCCAAGCAATTGGAAGATGCTCGCGTCGCGGAACAGGCACGCGCCAACGCCGAACGCGAAGCACAGAAGTTGATTGATGAACGCCGCCTCGAAGGTAACAAACTGGTCGAAGAAGCGCGCGCACGCGCCGATCAGCAAGCAAAGAGCGTCATTGAAGAAGCACAGCGCGAAGCTGCCGGGCTTAAAGAAAAAGCGCTCAAGGAAGGCGACGCCGCGAAAGTGGCAGCGCTTGGTGATGTTCGCGCCGACGTGATCGCGCTGGCAATGGCCGCGACAGAGCGTCTGGTGAAGAAGGGCGTCGATGAGAAGCAGGCACACGCGATTATCTCCGAATTCTTCAGCAGTTCCGATGCGGAATTGCGTGGACTCGGCGATAAGGTCGAAGTGACCAGCGCCATCCCGCTCACTGGCGATGAACAGGCGAAGGTCAAGGCCGCCACAGGCGCAAGCAGCGTAGATTACAAGGTCGATCCGTCGATCCTCGGGGGTCTGGTTGTACGCGCTGGCGATAAGGTGGTCGATGGCAGCGTCCGCGCTGACCTGTCTGCCCTCGCTTCCCAACTCAAGTAAACAACACCATTTCTTCGGAAATATGGTGATGACGGGCGCTCGGTTGAGCGTCCGTTTTGTTTTTGGAAAAATGCACAGTTTCGGAAACCAAACCGGATTTTGAATAGTTTGAAACAGCTATGGGCTGTTAAACATGATTTAAGCGCGTTACTATAGTGATCGATTGTTCGCAAAAGTGTTTTTAAGGGTGTGGGTTCTCATGGCAATCTCAAAAGCGGCTCAAATTCCGAAAAATTATCCGGCAACACCTGCGCGGTATCCACTCAATATTTTCAGGCTACAGGTAGAAGCGGCGAAGCGCTATCTGTTCGAGGGGGAATTGAAAGAAGCTCTGACCAATGCGACAATCCCGCTGGATGTTTTGACGGGCGCTGGCGAACCTGTAATCAACGTTTCTCAAATCTCGCAGTTTGTTCAGGAACTACGCGAGATGGTTGGCGATGAACAGGCGATTCGTTATGGTCGGGAAGCATTCCAGCACGTTTCGCCGTTGCTGCCACGCGCCAGTGGAAGCACATCGGCGGGGCGTTCCGTTTCGTCATCTGATAAGTTGTTCCTGAAAGTCCGTGATTCAATGGCGGTGCTGAATAAGACAGTCAGCGCCGATTTCATTGTAAAGTGGCACGGCGGCGCGGAGGCCGATATTTTTGAGGATACAGCCCAACACTGCTACGGGTTTGCCGGCAAGGGCATGGCTTGTTTTACGATGACGGGATTTCTGGAAGAGGCAATTATCTATCTTTCCGGGGTAAAAATGACGATTCACGAAAGTGAATGTATGGCGAATGGGGCGCTGGCCTGTCGTTGGCATTGTCGTTTGTCCTAGTCGAGATTGACCAAGCCTCGGTATGTGTGCCGAGGCTTGCAAGCCAAACAGAATTGTTTACGCGCCCAGTGTCAGGCGTACCAACAGAGGCGTGATATAGACTTCTACCAGTGCCGCGATAATCAGCAGCGGCAGCACAACCCCAACCCCCAACCGTAGACAATCTGCAAATGCCTTCAGGAATGCCTCGCCAGTCGTTTCTGATTCGTGCTTCTGCGTAAAGGTCATGCCCAAACGGAGCGCAGCGGCAGATGCAATGATGGCGGCAGGTGCTTCAATCAGGGTATGCAACATCACCGCTGCCAGATATGTCCCCACACCGATTTGTGACCATAGTGGCTGCCCCACTAAAAAGCCCAGAATACCGAACGGAATAACAGCCACAATCACGCCAAGTACGCCGAAGCTCATAATCGAAAGCAGCGTTCCAAGCGCCAGCACACGCACATTCTGCGAAATCACGGCTGCCACGCTGGATGGACTATTGGCGAATGTTTCAAACACCCCCGGCAGGTTTTGCTTCAACCCATTTAGCGAGACTGCCGTGCTTGGAATTTGTAAATCGGTACGCATCTGGGCAATCATGAAGCCGCCGACGAACATAAACACAATCGTGCCGAGAACGACCAACCCTGGACGACGCACAACGCGCACCGTTTTCCATGTTCCGCGCCACCATTGTAGTGGGTTCTTCGCGCCGCCGATCAGTTGGTTGCGGAAAATGCGCCATGCCCACGTCAGGTTGATTGCGTCCAGTTGGCGTCCCAGCAGTTCTTCGCGGTTAAAGAGACGCGCTCCGGTCACGAACAGCATAATATCGACAATCACCAGCCCGACAACGATGTACCACAACACATAGCGATTGTTCGTCACCATGATGAACGATTCGAGCATCACGAGCAGAGAAATCGGAATGATGATGAAACTTGCCAGCAGGTTTGCCGCACGGGTAGAGGTTGTCTGACCGCTGATTACGACTGCACCTGTGACCATTACCAATGCTTGCGCTGTAGTCAACACGACGATCTGGATGATAAGCTCCAGTTCGGGACGCCATTGCTGCGCACCAAAGACCAACGCGCTAACATAGATGGCGATTCCGATATAGCTTGCCAATAGCGGCGGGATCATCGCAGCAAGCGCCTTGCCGATATAGAGTTCGGCGTTCGTCATTGGCGTAGAAAGCAAAGGTTCAATACTGCGGCGCTCTTTTTCCCCGACGAAGGTTTCCAGCGCAATGACCAGCGAGATCGAGATGGGGAAGAAGCCAACGACCATTGGCATCAGCGGGAGCAGGTTATCAAGCAGTTTAATTTCGCCGCCAGTATTCTCGAAGTAGTTGATGAACAACTTGGTCGCGCCCTGTGCCAGAAACGGGAAGATCACTGTCAGGACGAAGATCGGCCCCATGATGCGCCAGTCGCGGAAGCTATCGCGCATTTCACGGCGGGTGATCACCAGCATCCGCCGCAGACTATCCATAAACCCGCGTCGCGTTGCGGTTTCGACAGTATGAAGATTTTCCTGCGCCTCAACGCTGGCAGGGTGATTGATAATGGTCGTCATGCGCGTTTTTCCTTTCGCTGCCCGCCTGCGAGCGCAGCTTCATCTTCTTCGACAATATTCAGGTATACGTTTTCCAGACTTTCCTGCACTTCGCTCAGAGTGATGATCGATGTGCCATGTTCTGTCAGCTTACGCACAATTTGCGGATTGACCTTTGTTGGTTCATTGGTCTTGTAGCGTACCCAGTCCAGACCAGAATCCACAATTTCGACCATGTTCTCAATCAGACCTGCCGTGCCGTTGAGTTCACCGCCGACTTTAAGGTGCATGATCGGCTCACCAACAAAACGCCGTGCCAGTTCATCGAATGTGCCGCTGGCAATCAGTCTGCCACGTCGAATCACGCCAATCGTATCTGCCAG
>CAYSOC010000080.1:0-29011 GCA_964432445.1 uncultured Anaerolineaceae bacterium | reverse complement strand
GGACGGGACGCGAATATAGGCGATGATATAGCCCTGTACTATCCCGAAAATTGTACCAACACCCAACCCGGCAATAACGGAGATTGTGGTGGTCAGGATTTCCTGATCGGGCAATATGTTTGACCAGATACGCGCCTGAAAGAACGCTACCACGACGGACACAAATCCGGCGAGTTTACCTACAGAGAGGTCAATGTTTCCGGTGACGATGACCAGCACCATCCCGACGGAAAGCAATGCGGTAACTGTCATCTGGCGGAACAGATTGGAAAAGTTCTGGGAAGCTAAATAGATACCGTTGGTGGAGACATGAAAGAATCCCCAGATGAAAATCAGCGCCCCAATCAGCGCATAGGTTTGAATGTTAGCGCGAAAACGCGCAAGGATTGTATTATTACTCGTACCTGCTGGAGAGGCTGTAACTGCGCTCATGTAAAACCCTCTTTAACGTCTATTCTCAGTTTGGAACCTGGCTTGTTTCTGTCCACTCTGTACCCGTTGCCAGCGCCATAATGCGTTCCTGTGATGCTTCGGCAATGTCAAGAATCCTGGTGGAATGTCCCTCGTGCATGACAAGGATACGGTCACTCATACCCAGAACTTCTTCCAGTTCGCTTGAAATCATGATGATGGCGATGCCCTGTTCGGCGAGTTCGTTCATCAACTTGTAGATTTCATACTTCGCGCCGACATCAATCCCGCGCGTTGGGTCGTCCATAATCAGCACTTTGGGATTGGACATTAGCCACTTGGAAATCACGACCTTTTGTTGATTCCCGCCGGAAAGCGCGTTTACCACGACTTCCAGATTGGGCGCTTTGATCGCCATGCTCTTCGCATATTTCATGCTGGCGTTCAGTTCCGCATCGTCATCAATTCGGAACCACGATGAGAACTGTCCGAGGTTGGCAAGCGAAATATTTTTCAGAATCGACTGAATCAACACTAACCCATGTACTTTACGATCTTCTGGCACTAGCCCGATTCCGTGTTTCATGGCGTCGCGTGAATTGCGGACGTTGATTTCGCGCCCTTCCAGAGTGACTGTACCGCTCGTAATTTTGCCATATTCGCCAAAGAGCGTTGTGACCAGTTCAGTACGCCCGGAACCCATCAGGCCAGCGATCCCCAGAATTTCGCCCTTGCGCAGGTCGAAGGAGACACCCTTTAGCACTTCACGGTTGTTGTCTTCCGGGTCAACTGCGCGCAGATCGTGGACTTGAAGGATCGGGTCACCGGGAACGCGATTGCCTTTGGGGAAGCGTTCCTTCATCTCGCGCCCAACCATGTAACTCACCAGATTTTCGCGGTTGAGTTTAGAAGTCGGCTGCGTCGTGATTACTTTACCATCGCGCAGGATCGTCACCGTGTCCGTGATACGGAAAAATTCGTTTAGTTTGTGGGTGATGTAGATGCAAGTCACACCTAGTTCCTTGAGCGTCGTCAGGATTTCCATCAGCTTTTCGATCTCGGTTTCCGTGAGGGCGCTGGTGGGTTCGTCCAGAATCAGGATTTTGGCGTTTTCCGAAAGCGCTTTGGCGATTTCGGTCATCTGCATTTTGCCGACGCCGAGATTGCGCACAATCGCATGAGGCGGAATATCCAGACGATATTTGTTCAGGATTTGGCTGGTCTGCGAATACAGCTTGTCCCAGTTGATCGAGCCGGCTTCCACAGGTTCTTTGCCTAAATAGATATTTTCCCCGACAGTCATACTCGGCACGAGGGTCAATTCCTGGTAAACAATAGCGATCCCCTCTTCGATAGCTTGCCGAATGGAGCTATCTCCGAGTTTGAGTTCTTTCCCTTCGTAGAGGACTTGCCCTTCGTATGATCCCCAGGGATAAACGCCAGAAAGAATTTTCATGAGTGTGGATTTGCCAGCGCCGTTTTCACCACACAGGCCATGAATCTCACCACGTTTAATCTGAATAGAAACGTCGCTCAGGGCAGTGACACCGGGGAACTTCTTCGTGACATTTTGAAAATCGAGGATGACGTCGCTCATAAAAAATTTGAAACCTGCTAAATACGGTGGATTGCCTAATTGTATAACTATTTCCGGGCGAGCAGCACCCGCCCGGATTTATTCAGTGAGACCTGATTACTTGGCTGCGGTGGCGGCCATTGTAGCGGCCATCATCGCACCTGGCTTCGGCGGACGCTGTGCTTCGGGAATATCCTTGTACACATCATCATACTTCTGGAAGTCAGTCTTGACGACGAGATCAAACACGTTGCTCTTGTCGACCTGTTGTACCGGGAGGAAGTAGGCCATGACATCGCCTGTCTTCTTCGCGTCGTTGGTCAGTTCGGCCAGTGTGTACTTCTTCAGGTTATCGTTTGCCTTGCCCTGGAGCAGACCATCGATCAGGTCGACAGCCAGCGGGGACAGGTTACGAATATCCTTGAGGATGGAGACGGTCAGTTCGCCCTTGACGATGCTGTTGCAGCCATCGGCGGTGGCATCCTGCCCGGAAATCGGTACGACGCCAGCCAGCTTCTGGGCCTTGAGCGCCTGCAACGCACCGAGCGCTGTACCGTCGTTGGAGGCAACGACTGCATCGATCTTGTTACCCTGCGCGGTCAGGATGTTTTCCATCGCCTTGAGCGCGTTTGCCGGGTCCCAGTTGTCGATGAACTGATCGGCAACAACCTTGATGATGCCCTTTTCGACATACGGAGTGACGATTTCATCCTGCCCCTTGCGGAACAGAATCGCGTTGTTGTCTGTCGGGCTACCACCGAGCTTGACCAGCTTCAGCGGGTTTTCCTTCGTCCACTTGCCGCCATCAATGTTGACAGCTTTCATCACGCCGAGCGCCTGCTGACGGCCTACTTCAACGTTGTTGAAGGAGAGGTAAGCGGCAATATCGGGCGACTTGATCAGACGGTCATAGGCAAGCACTTTAACGCCAGCTTTGGCGGCTTTGCTTACGGAGGTCACAGCGGCATCGCCATCTTCCGCGATGATGATCAGTGCCTTCGCACCCTGAGCGACCATGTTATCGATCTGGTCGTTTTGCAGCTTAACGTCGTGGTTGGCTTCCTGCGAGAGAACTTCATAGCCCTTCGCTTCGAGCAGCTTGCGCATGAGTTGCTCTTCGTTCTTCCAACGCTCTGTGGCGAAGTCCGAGAACGAGAGGCCAACTTTTACCTTTGCCTGTGCGGATGCGGTCTTTGTGAATCCGAGAGAAGCGGAAGCTATCGCCAGAATAGCCATTGCAACAAAAATACGCGAAAACTTGCGGAACATTTTTATCTCCTCAATATTGAACCAATCGCCTCAGAAATATTGGTAGAAAATTTTAGAATAGCGCTTTAAAACTCCTTTCCCAAACGATACTTATAACAAGACAAATATCAGGATATTTCTGGTGGCCAGAAAACGGCGGCGAAAATCCTGGCAGTCTGCGACACTGCCCAGGTCATTTCACGCCACCCCGACCTCTATACGCTGTGTTGGGTTTGCCAGAACGACATCCAGCACAGCGGCTACAGCCCCCATAAGGCAGGCATCATCGCCAAGACGCGAGATTTTGATCGCCACCGTATCCGCCAGCGCGCGAAACGCCTGCTGATTTACTTCGGCTTCGATCTCTCGCAGGAACGGTGTGAGCGCACGACTGAGCGCCCCGCCGATAACAAACAACTGTGGATTGAAGGTATTCAGAAGGTTGATCACGCCCACGCCAAATAGCGGGATGATCTGTTCAATGGCTTCGTGTGCAATGGAATCGCCCTCCTGTGCGGCCTGCGCAACTATATCTGTTGTCAGCTTTTGCCCCGGTTTCAGTGCTTTGGAAATGTGACCCGTAGCGGCCTGTGCTTCGACATATTTCAGGATCGTCTGTGCGCCCGCGACCTTTTCCCAACAGCCGTGTCGCCCACAGGCGCACAGCGGGCCAGAGGGTTCCAGCACCATATGCCCGATTTCGCCCGCGTAACCCTGAATCCCCTGAAACAATTTGCCGCCTATCACGATTCCTGCACCAATTCCTACTGTGCTTGCACTCAGATAGATAAAGTCATGATAACCAGCCGCCACGCCGAAATAGTGTTCACCAAGTGCGGCGGCGCTTCCTTCGTTAATCACATACACCGGGATGCCGAAGCGCCTCTCCCAGGGTGTCTGAAACGGAACATTCTGCCAGCCGAGGTTTGGTGCAAACGTCAATGTACCTTCGTTGACCTTCACCAATCCCGGCAACCCGACTCCTATCCCTAGCAGTTTCAGACGCAATTCCCGGCTATATTGAATTGCCCGTTCGATCTGTTGTTCCGCCAGCGCGATCACGGTTGGCTGCTCTCTGGTATCGAACTCTACGCGGTTTTTCCAGAGGATGTTGGCAACAAAATCGGTCAGAACCACCGAGATAAAGTCCACCCCGACTTCGAGTCCAATTGCCGCGCCGCCCTTCGGATTCAACTCCAGACAAGTACCAGGGCGTCCTCCTTGCGAAATCTGTATCCCTGTCTCTCGCACCAGATTGAGCGAAATGAGTTCGTCAATCAGGCTCGACACGGTAGCACGCGATAATCCCGTCGTGGTCGCCAGCGTCGCACGGGTTCGGCAGGAGGTAGTGCGTAAACAGGAAAGTACGAGAGCCATATTGAGACGCCGGACTAAATTTTTATCCGCAGACTTTTGAATTTTGACCACGAAAAGATTTTTTCGTACTCGTTAAAAAAGTTTGTTTAGTAACCATACAAAGTATACCCCGATGAATTTTGAATTGTCAATGAACATTTCCGATTTCAAATATGAGCAACAGGTTAGCACGGGTTGAATGCGGCGTGGTTGCCGAAGGCCGCCGACGTTGGGTATGCTCAACGTCAATTAGGAGATTTTCTCTTGAAACTGCGCGTTCTGGTCGTTATTGTGATTTTGATCCTGTCATCCGGGTGTGGAACATCCTATATCCCGACCCCGATTCCCGCCTTGCCAACCTATCCGGCGCTTGGGATGGCTTATAACCCTTATTGGGATATGGGTGTGACCATTCAATATCCGCTATCATGGCAGATATTTTATGGAACTGCGCAATTATTGATCGCACCAGACGCCGAAGCTACGCGCGATAATCCCCCGAAGGAGCCGCTGGTATCGCTCCAATACGCTACGCTGGAACAACTTGGGATGGATAAAACCGCGACACTGGAACAAATCGCCGGAAAGATCAGCCGCGCCAGCAAGGATAGCCAGACCATCTCCGGCGGCAAGACGACATTCGCCGGCCTGGATGCCTTCTTCATGGTGATTGAGGAAAAGACTTCAAATCTGCTGCAACAAGCAATTGCCTTTCGGATGCCCGATGGTCGGATCGGATGGCTGATCGGGCTCGCACCGCGCGATAGCTGGGCGAATTTCCTGATTACGCTCGACCAGATACGCGCCAGCGGAAAATTATTGCGTTCCTCGGAGTATCCAGTTCCGGCATTTGGAGAGAAACACTATTTCATCGCGGGCGATCTCACGCTCACGATTCCCAAAGGCTGGAGCGATCAAGCCGTTCCGAACTCTGCCGCGCGTGTCTATCATGCTCCGACTGATCTTCCTTACCAGGATGGCACAGGTTTCGTCAACGGCGCACAGTTGGTCTTGAGCGCGTTCCCGCGTATTGAGGCCAAAACGCTGGCAGAAGCACTCCAGAAATCGGTAAGTGCGCCACCGAATGCCAATATCCAAATCATTACTGTTGGCGGGCAACCTGCCGCACAGTATATCACGGCTGATCCTGCCAGCGGGCAGCAGATCGTTTTTACGGCGGTAGAGCGCGCTCCGGTGAACGCCCTGATCATCTTCCGCTGGACGACGCCTGCCACGCTGTCACAGGTCGCGCGGCCAACGCTGGACGACATCCTGAAACAGGTTGAATTCGGGAACAAGGTGCGATAGGCTTTTGTAAATTCTTCCTGTTTCTCGAAAATGAATGGGGAACGCATGGCCTCTAAACTCATCGGAATAGTGCTGATTGCGCTCTTGCTGGTCGGGTGTAACAACAAAGCAACGCCTGAGCCGACTCTCGCGCCAACCAGCACCCCTCTGCCAGATAACCCGGCAACGATCCAGACGCCACCACCCGCCGCGAGTGACAATTCGGCAGGGGTATCCGGGGTGATCCCGGCGTGGCTGACCTATAAATTGACCGATGTACGCGGCGGAAAACAATTTACGCTTGGCGACTATAAAGGCAAAACCGTTTATGTAGCGCTCCTGACGACAGGATGTGCCAATTGCCGCGCCCAGCTAAACAACCTCAAAGGCGCAATCGGCAAACTCGGTAAAGATAAATATGGTTATGTCGCGCTCGGCGTTGACACTGCGCAAAAAGCCGAAGACCTCGCCAAATATGCCAATGATGGCGGGTTCGACTGGCAATTTGCGGTGCTGCCGGGGGAACTGCTGGCGATGTGGTCGCTCAGTTTTGGGCGTGCTGCTGCCGAACCTGTTGCTGCTACCTACTTCCTGATCTACCCGGATGGGACAGTCTCGAAACTATTTACGGGCGATGTCCGTTCTACGGATGATCTGGTGAAAATTATCAGCACTCCCAGGTAATGGAAGGGGCATCGAGGCGATCTATAAATAACTGTAAAGAAGGGAAACGCTATGACGACACCTGCAACTACGACCAGCAATGTAACCGAAGTCAACGACTCGGAACTTGAAAGCCTGCTTGCCAGCGATAAAGGACTGATGATCCTGTTTTCTGGCGAAGACGGCGCACGCAGCGATACGCGCACCGAGTTTGATAAAGTCGCTGGCGAGTTTGGCAACCGTATCAAATTTATACGGGTCGATACGCGCAGCAACCGGGTTGCCGCCAAACGCTTTGAGATTGGTCGTCACCCGATGATTGTGACATGGGCAAACGGTGAAACGCTGGCACGCCGCAATCGCCCCTGGGCAACCGATGTCAAAGGGTTGGCGGAAGACCTTGTAAAAGTGTTGCCCGTCCCGGATGAAATCCTGCCTGCGCTGGACTCGGAAAAGAAACCGAGCAAGGCATTGACCGCGCCGATCAAGGTCACGGAAACCACCTTCCAGAAAGATGTTATTGATGCCGAGTTGCCTGTCGTTGTGGATTTCTGGGCAGCGTGGTGTGGGCCGTGTAAGAAGATCGCGCCGATTCTGGAAAAACTCGCTGTAGACTATGCAGGCAAAGTCATCATTGCAAAGGTCAATACGGATGAAAACCGCCAGATTTCAGCCTATTTCCGCATCGAAAGCATCCCAACGCTTATGTTCGTGAAGAATCGCAAGGTGTACGATATGGTTCCGGGCGCGTACCCTGAACCGCAGATGCGCGCGATGTTTGACAAGTTCCTGTCGCTGAATTAGCGCGATGAACCGGGGTGTACCATGCCTGTAATCCGCGTACAAAATGTGAGCTATGCCCACCAACCGCAACGCGCCGATTCTGCCCGCAGCTATGGGAAGGTGCTAGGCCTGGCAGCGGAGTACACATCGCGCCCGACAGCCAACGAATATCGTCAGGAGTTGAAAGATTCCAGCAAACCGCCAGAACCGATCCGGCCACAGGCGCTGAACGACGTTACGCTGGAAATCAAAAATGGCGAGATGATGGCTGCGCTTGGGCCTTCTGGCTGTGGCAAAACGACGCTGCTCAAGGTGATTGCGGGTTTGCTATCCCCGGATTCCGGCTCGGTGATGTTCGATGGGCAGGATATGATGAGTATTCTGCCGGGAGATCGCAATCTGGGGATCGTCTTTCAGGACTATGCGCTCTATCCCCACATGAAGGGGCAAGGCAACATCAGCTTTTTCTTCAAGGTGCATCATCGTGACGAGGAAATTCCAGAGCGTGTGCGACAGGTTTCCGAGATCATGGGAGTTGGCTTTGATGCGCTGCTATCGCGCAAGCCGCCGACGCTTTCTGGCGGTGAGCGACAGCGTGTGGCGCTTGCCCGGTGTATCGCCCGCGATCCCGGCGTGTTTCTGTTCGATGAGCCGCTTTCCAATCTGGATGCAAAGTTGCGGATGCAAACCCGGATCGAATTGAAGCGGATGATGTCGCGTTTCAAGGTGACGGGGTTGTATGTCACCCACGATCAGACGGAGGCAATTGCTTTGTGTGATCGGATCGCCATTATGCGCGAAGGGCGAATCGAACAGGTTGGCACGTTTGAATTTCTGCTGGAACACCCGATCAATACGTTTGTAGCTTCGTTTATCGGTCAGCCGCCGATGAATATCTTCGAGGGTAAATGGACAGCGGAAGGCTGGCGCGGTGCTGATCTCGCGGTGACGTTGCCAGAAAATCGCCGCCATCCGGAAGACCGCACCGGGACACTGGGGATTCGCCCGCAACATATTTCTATTGACCGCGACAGTGAATATCGCGGTAGAGTCTTCCTGATTGAGCCGATGGTTTCCGAGCGTATCCAGCTAATTCATCTGGAAACGGGTAAGACCACGCTCGTGATGCGCCTCCCGGCGAATGAAGACATTCGGCGCGGCGACATTGTTCCGTTCAGTCTCGATACTTCACAGGTACACCTTTTCGATGGCCTTTCGGGGCGTCGCGTGGATTAGCTATGAGTCAAATTGAAGAACTATTGCAGGGCTTCCCGGTGATCCTTCAACTCCGGGTCACATGGGGCGAAATGGATGCCTTCGGGCATGTGAACAACATTGTGTATTTTCGCTATTTTGAGAGTACGCGCATTGCCTATTTTGAGCGCCTTCAATATATGGAATTAATGGAGCAGACAGGCATTGGGCCAATTCTGGGATCGACGCAGTGCCGCTATCGCTTGCCACTGACCTACCCGGATACGATTTCAGTAGGCGCACGCGCCCACACGCTGGAAGCTGATCGCTTCTCGATGGATTATAAAATCATCAGTCACAAGGTAGGCAGGGTGGCGGCAGAGGGTAGCGGTGTTATCGTCAGCTACGACTACAAGAAAGCCGCCAAAGCGCCGTTACAGGATATTTTGCGTGAGCGTATCAATGCGCTCGAATCAGGATGAAACAGACAAACCCAAAGATGATTTTTTCTTTGGGTTCAGAAAATTCAGGCAGGTGTATTGGCGCGCGTTTCGATCAAACGATTATCGATCTCCGAAACAAACGCCTGATGATCCTGCCACCATTGCTGTGAGCGCTGTGCATCGAGTTCCTCGACAGTTTTACCCTGCTGCTCCACCCATGTATAGTATTTCAGGTTATGCCAGCGGGCGCGGGCATCCGGCGTACCGGGCATGATCCAGTCTGTCGCGGCGCTGTGGAAAACGCCCTCAATGCGTCCAACTGCTGCCGCCTCATCCAAACGTCCAAACCGATCCCGCATATCATCCATGACGCTGTAATAGCGATCCAGCGCATCGGTGGCGACGGTAGCGATCACATCACCGCGACCCAGCCCGTAATATTTGGCAGCCTTGATCGCGCCGAGGATATTGCAAATCCCGCTGATGCCGAACAAGGTACTCAGCTTTTGTACTGTTGCCGCGTCTGCACCGTAGCGTTCAATCAGGGTGCGTTGTCCGGCTTCTTCGCTCAGAAGTTGCAGCCCTTTTTTGCATTCCATATCGTCGATGCACATCATCGCATCCATGTTCAGGACGTTGTGAATCCATGTGACGTGTTTATCACCAATACCCTGAATATCATGCGCGCCATAGCCATTGTTATAGAGTGTTGGACACTGAATCGGTTCGAGACCAACGATCATTGTGCCAAACACCTGCTTGAGCCGATCCCCGGCGGCAATCGTTCCGGCGCTGCCCATCGCGGAACAGTATGCTGCAATCGAACCGCGCCCGATCCCCTGCGCCGCAAGTTCGCCTGCCAGTTCAACCAATGTATTTCCAGTAACATGGTAATGGAAACGGTAGTTCCCCATTACCTCGAATTGGTTGAGGATGCGCACATTCGGATCGCTGTTGCGCAGGTGCTTCGTCATATCATAGATTTCCTTGACGTTGCTTTCGCTGCCAACCGTTTTGATCACTTTTGCGCCATAGCTTTCGATACGTTCGAAACGTTCGCGGCTCATGCCTTCCGGGAGGACGACATAGCTTTTGCAACCCATGCGCCCGCCGACCCATGCCCCGCCAATCCCGTAATTCCCGGTGGAAGGCCAGACGAGGGTATGTTCATCCGGGTCAACTTCTCCAAAAAGCTGCTTTTCGAGCAGTACCGAATAGGCCGCGCCGACCTTGTGGCTGCCGCTCGGAAATTCCTTGCCATAAATAACGACTATTTCAGCATCAATTCCAGTCAGTTCTTTTGGCAAGACAACGTGACAGGCTGCGCCGTTATCGTCGCGCCAGGTGATGTTATACAGATTAATCGGGTCAAGAGGGGAAGCGGTACGGGCGGCTTTGGCACGCGCGCGCACCGCAGGTTCGATTTTGTGCGGGTGAAGCATTTCCTCGAAAGTGGGGCCGTTGATCATATTTTCCTGTTCGTTACTCGTCTAAAAGCGTTCGTTCCAGCGTCTTCATCCTATTGTACGCCAGATCGCGCAAGTCTACGAGTTCGCGGAAGTGTGCATATTCCTCGTCACTGAGGTTTTTGCTTGCACCCCCGTGTGTACCCAGAAGCGTGTCGATGGATTTGTCGATGCGTTCGTATTCCATCACTAAACGGTTATATTCGTGTGCTTGAGAGGCCAGATCGTTGGTAGTAGACATCATCCCGTTATCCTGCTTCCCGGATTCAAAAAAATGATACACTTAGGAAAAAGTTGTTTGATCGCGCTACGGAGAGAACATGAAGGTTTGTTCCTGCCCCATCTCCGTCAAGTAGTATATTTGAAAATATACACCACTCTATTTAACACTGCAACGCACCCAAAGGTACTGGAATCCTAACCTACGGAGAGATTTTAATGCGGTCAGGTTATCGCCTCATTGTCGTTGTTTTAATGTTCATCCTTACAATCCAGATTCCAACCCACGCGCAAACCAACAGTTATCCACCGATCACGGCGGATAATGTGACGAAAGTACGGGAGATTTTGCGCATTGGGGATGGCACAATTTACGATACGGCGTGGTCGCCAGATGAGCATTGGGTTGCTATCGGATCGGCAAATGGAATCTGGATTTATGATACGCAGAAAAACGAGCGGCATTTTCTGAAAGACATTCCCCTGGGCTATGCGCTAGCGTTCAGCCCGGATGGTAAAACGTTGGTCGCCTCGGACAGATACCAGTTCATTTACCGCTGGAATGTGGGCGATTGGAAGCCAATCGGAAAACCAACCGCAATAACCAAAGAAACCAGCATCACGGTTTGGGAAATCCAATATACGCGCGACGGGAGCAAGTTACTCGTCAATACCAGTAGCCAGGAGCTACGATCCGCACTCCGCATTCTGGACGCAACCACATTGAAGCAATTAAATATCATCAACGATCCCGGTCACTTGCTTTCGATCACAAACGTAGAACTTAATGCCGATGATTCGCGGGCGTTGCTCAGTACCAGCGAGGGTCGGCTGTGGCTGTACGATATACTCGAAAATCCAGCCAAACCGATCCGCGCATTTAATCAGGGTGGATTCAGCGCCATCACAACCACATTCAGCGCCGATTATAAAACGCTTTATTCCGTCTCTGCCGACGCTCTGCGCGCATGGACGCTCACAGGCGTGCAGACGAAAATACGCCTCTTCACGAACGAACGATTATTTGGGGTGGCGTTCGCGCCGGATAAAAAGAGTGTGATCATTGCGACGCGCAACACAAAAGGGATAGAAATCATATTTTATGATTTGCCCAATGCGAATGAGATCGCGCGCTTCGCGGTTCCATCCCAATCTGTTACCCGGTTGCAATTCAATCAGGATGGGAAACGGTTATTGATTGCTACGCAAGGGTTCGGGCTATATATCTTTGATGTGGAAAGCGGTCTGGCAACCACAAGTTTTGTATATCGATCCATCACGGCGAGTTCCCAAGCGTTTAGCCCGGACGGAAAAACGCTGGCGGTATCAACCAGTAGTGGAGATGTCAGCTTGTGGTCGATACCAGATGGGGCATATATCGGCACGCTACCAACCAACAGCAATCTGGCAGGTAACATTACCTTCAGTCCAGACGGAAAACTGATTGCTGTGGTCACTATTGATGAAGTACCATTGGTTGGGATAACCATTCAACAGCGCTATTACGTCACCGTATTCGACGCTCAAACCCGCGCACCGTTGGTGCGTACCGATGCCCATCTCAGCAACATTTCCCGGATTGTGTTCACTCCAGATAGTCACTATCTGTTGACTTCCGAATTCGGAGGCCGTGTGTGGCGCTGGGACACTGAAACTGGCGTACAGGTGGATCGCTACGACTTCGGTAGAAATCCGACTATCACGGCGATTTTTCTGGCAGATCGGGATCGCTTCCTGTTTTCACCGGGGGTTGGTCTCAATATTGCATCTCTGAAGGATAAGAAAATATCCAAAACCATCCTCACGAAAGAAAGCAATATCGGCACACTAACCATCAGCCCGAAGGAACAATATATCGCGCTGCGTATGAATAGTAACAGCATTGGCGTTTTCGACCTTGCTGGCACAGAGCAGGCACGTTTCCCGATCAACACCTTTCCGGTAGCACTGACGTTTCTGGATGAAAATCTGCTTGCGGCGTCGATTGCGAATACCAATCAAATGCAATTTTGGGATTGGAAGTCAAAGAAGGCACTGCATAACATCTCTATGGCAAACGGATTCGCTCCCGCCTATATCGTGCGCAACGCGGATAGTTCCATGTTGGCAGTGGGTAGCCAAAACGGAACTGTGGGCATTTACGCCGCAAAATGAAGGTGAGGGCAGATCGGTTGATTTGCCCCGATAGTTTTAGTTGACAGGCGTGCTGTTCGTCGTTGGTTCGGAGAGAGTCGGGCCGAGGGTTGGTGTCGTTTTTGCTATTGGCCCGCCGAGCGCCTTGACCGCCTTCTCTACGAGGCTTCTATCAATAAATCCGGTCATATCGATAGCATCTTTGTATTCCAGGCCTGAACGAGAGAGGAAGTAATACTGTAGCGCATCGATGTTTGCCAGCGGAATCACGCCATCGGGGTGATAGTAGGCACGGTTGGCACGCATAATCACATCAGCAGGTACATTCGTATATTTCTCGATGATTGCCGCGATGTCCTTATTCTTGAACACATCCGGGTCTTGCAGATCGCGGCAGGCTTGCAGATAGGCTCTGACGAATCTTTCGGCAATTTGCGGGCGGTTGTTGAATAATGGAAGCCCCATATAGAGATAGGTTGCATAGAAGTTATCAATGAAATCGTTGGCGAGAACACTCACGACCCCTTTGTCGAGTTGCTGTGTTGTGAGAGGTTCGCCAAGCATGGCGGCATCCACCGAGCCATTTTCCAGCGCGGCAGGAACATCTGCAAACGCTACTGTCACCAGTTGAACATCATTGATTTTCAGGCCGTTTTTGCGGAGTGCCATCGCCAGCCAATATTCTGTTGCTGCGCCCGTCGCGTTGATAGCGACCTTCTTGCCCTTCAAATCGCTGACGGTTTTGATTTCGTCCTTGCGCCTGGCGGAAATTACCAGTGAAGTCGCAGTCGGTGTTTTTTCTGCGTGCATTGGTGCAACTATTTTGAATTCAAGCCCCCGATAGGTGGCATTCAACAAGCTCACCCCAATCCCGCCCACTGCCGCGTCGAAATTCCCGGCGGCAAGCTGTACAACCGAATCGCTGCCACCTTGCAACGGAACCAATTCCACTTCGACGCCTTCCTTTGCGAAATAGCCACGCTCCACCCCCAGATATAACGGTGCGTAGATCAGGACAGGAACATATCCCAGCCGGACTTTCTTTTCGGTTTGCGCGTGAGTAGAAACGCCGGTTAACGCCAGTGCAATAGATGCAAGCAATGTAAGGAGAACAATGTTACGAGCCTTCATGATCCGACTCTCCATAAACAGGTGAATTGGGTTGATTGTAGCCCGCGAATCATGAAGGAATCCAATAACGGCTCATCCGCTGGATGAGCCGCCAGGGGTACAACCACGCCAGGGCTGATAGGTTCATCGGCTCTGGCGTGTAGCCCTCATAATTCATGGTTGTACATGGCATAAAACTTTCAGGTAAATTTTGTCGTTTAACAGACCATTCCCTATAATCGCCAAATCAATGGAATTTAAACGTTATGCTCTCAATTCTCGTCGGGCTGATGACCTATATCGGTACAGCAGCGCTCGGCACATCGGCACAGCTTGGCCTTGTGAATACCCACCCGTTTCGCTGGTTGCATCATGTTCTATACGCGCTAGTGCTGCTGACACTTGGCGGCACGGTGGTCATCAATCGAAATATGCCCTTTGTGCTGGCATTGATTCCGACCTGTGTTTGCATGTTGATTATGCCAAAGCTGCCTGCTGGCACACGCCGACACTGCCTGAGCGCAACTATTGGCCTCGGTAGCTATCTTGTGGCGCTGGTTTGGGCAATCATCGGCGCAACTGGATAAGAAATTCCGCGATCCGTTGAGGAAGGTATAGCTGAATGAGAAGACCGAGAACAATATAAGGGGCATAGGGAATTGCAGAAAAGCGGCGCAGGCGTTTGCGTTGCCGAATTTGATTAAATAACACACTCAGTGCGCCAATGGCCCCGGTAAAAGTCATAATCAACAGCGCGAACCCGATCCCCGGCCAACCAACCAGAAGCCCACCAACCGCCCCAAGTTTTACATCCCCGAAGCCGAAGACGGTACGACCAACACCGCGCCCGCTAACGGAACGTATCCCCTCGCCAAAGAGGATACCCAACACATATAAACCGAAGGTAATTCCAAAGCCGTAGAGTCCGCCGCGCAATGCCGTTGGCAAATCGTCTGGTTTTAGTATGATTACGTTCAGCAACCCGACGCCAGCCAGAACGACTAATGTACTGTCGAGAATCCACCGCCGTTCTATGTCGATCACTGCCACCAGAATCAAAACAGGTGCATAGATTAACAGAAACGGAAAACGCGCTTCATTCCCATAGGTGATCGCAATCCAGAGATAGAGCAGCGGCAGCAGGATTTCGACAATCAATCGACGTTGCCACCGTGCAGAAATAAATGGCATCTGCCCGGTTAGTCGTGCGCCCCACCCCGACCACGCATAGATCGGCGCACGCGGCAAAAATGGCGGCACAGCGGGAATCGCATCTTTACTGACAAATGGACTACGGGCAGCCTCATGTGTGTAGCGACGCGCAGGGGCATAATCGGCAATCAGATTCACCAATACACCAACAATAAACCCGCCCACAATCGCAAGAAAATATGATAGCAACATCACAAGCCCCATTGAAGAAGATGACGATTACCGCCCGCAAAGTGTATCATAGGTAACAGTATATCTGGAACACTTATGAACGAATCCAAGCGTGCATTCCCGAATTGGTTGCCATTATTGATCCTTGCCATCACTATTGCATTGCTCTTCTATCGCCTGTTGATCGGTGAAGTTTTATTTTGGGGGTTGCCCGCCCTGCAATTCGTACCCTGGCGTACCCTTGCGCAGAGTGAATTGAGCGCGGGCAGATTCCCATTATGGAATCCTTTCAATGGTGGCGGTGCGCCGCTTATCGCCAACTATCAGAGCGCGGTGTTCTATCCGCCAAACCTGCTGACACTACCGATTCCCGGCGCGGGCATGATCGGTTGGCTGGGGATGCTGCACCTGCTTTGGGCAGGTGTCGGGATGTGGGCATTTCTGGGTGCGTTGGGCTGTAATGCGCCGGGGCGCGGCGTCGGTGCAATCGCATTTGCATTGAATACTGCCGTAGTTGCACGCTTTGGTACAACGCCAATGGTCGATGTTTCGACGTGGCTACCCTGGCTCATGTTCGGCATGGTGCGGTTGATTACCCGCCCAAACCTGTTCAATCTGGCGGTGCTGGCATTGTTTACGGCGTTGATACTCCTGGCGGGACATGCACAATGGGCATTCTACAGCCTTGCGTTGACCGGAGTCGGCGCACTCTATCTGAGCCTGCGGAATCGATCTGGTCTGCGCCCGTTGGTGTTATTTGCGGGTGCATTGATTCTCGGAGCCGCGTTAGCCGCGATCCAGCTTGCACCAACCGCCGAATTACAACGTCAATCGCAACGCTCCGAAGGTGCAGACGAAACCTTCGCACTCAATTACAGCTACGAAACACCACTGCTGATCACGTTGTTCAACCCCAATTTCTTTGGGAATCCGGGCGATGGCAGCTATCAGTTGAATGGCGTCTACTTCGAGATGACCGCTTACACGGGGATGTTTCCGCTGATTGTGGCGCTGGCTACTATCCTGCAATACTTGCGCAGCTTGCCCAGGAAAATCCGTGAAAACAGAAAACCCCTATCTCCCACCCTTTCCCCACAAGCAGGGAAAAGGAGTCAATACAGTGATGGAAGTCCCTCCTCACTTGGGGGGAGGGATTTAGGGCGGGGTCAAACTGCCGATCCGTTGCGCCGATGGATACCGTTTTTTACATTAGTAATTGTAATCACGCTCCTGTTTGCCTTCGGACGCAACTCACCCTTATATCTGTTTTTGTTTCGCTATGTGCCAACGTTCAATCTGTTTCAGGCTCCGGTGCGCTGGTTGTTGCTGATGGTTTTTGGGATCAGTACGCTGGCTGGTATCGGTCTGACGCTCTGGCGCGTGGATCGTTTTTACTGGATGCGTTCGCGGTTAATGTTGACAGCGGCGGCAGTCGTGACCGTTCTGGCGCTGGTCTTGCGGTTTGCCAGCGAATCGGCAGTATTCGGTGGGCTGTTGGAACTTGGGCTGTTGCTTACAATCTCGGCAATCCTGCTGGTAGGGCAGCCACGTCCCGATCATCCGAGGTGGCATATCTGGGCAATCGTGCTGCTCATGTTCGTCGCTGGAGATTTGCTGTGGGCCAATCGCTTGAGTAACCCAACTATCAATGCTCGTTTTTATGATGCGCCTGCTACCGAACCGTCAAAATCACGAACGTTCAGGACAGACAAAGCGCTTGAAGAGGTGCAGTTCGGGGAATTTCTGCGTTTCAAGGATTATCGTGTCGCCGGAGAACGAAGCGCTGATTACCGTGCCGCGCGGTTACCGAATATGAACATCCTCGAAAAGCTGGATACCTTCAACACATTTGAGCCGCTACGTCCGGCAGGAATCGAGAAATTCACCAAGCTGTTGAATGAACATCCTGCGCCAAATCTGTTTCTGGCGGCGGGTATTCCTACGGCAGAACAACCAGATGCACGTCGATTCTGGTTTGTGCCAACCGTTGTAGGGACACAGGATGCGTTCAAATCCATGAGCGATCCGACATGGAATCCGGCAACAAGTGCTTTTCTGGAAGGAGATGCACCAACGTTTCGAGGCGACTCAAGCGGTCAAATCCTGTCTGTACGCGAAACACCGCAAGCCATTGAGATGCAAATACAAACCAATGGGCGTGTTGCTCTGGTGATGGCGGATACGTGGTATCCGGGCTGGCGTGCAACAGTCAATGGGGAAAATGTCCCGATCTATCGGGCAAATGGAGCTTTCCGCGCGGTAATTATTCCAGCGGCGACGACGCAACCAATCACAATATCCCTTTTGTACGACCCCCCTGCGATCAAAATCGGCGCAGCACTCAGCCTGATTGCTGCAATCGTTTTATTGATGCTGCTGGTTATTGCCCGCGTCGGTTTAGCAAGACAGCGGCAATGATGCCAATGGCAGCCAGAATCCCGACAACGACAGCAATCACCCCCGGATCGCCAGCCGAAAAGCCGGGAATCGGGCCTACGTTGCCGCTCAGAGCCGCCAGTAACCCAATTACGATAACCAGAGCCGCCGCCAGACCGATCAAACGCGCCGCAGGACGGTTGTACCATGCCACAACCGTCGTTGTGCGACGCTTCTGGTGTTGCATACTATCCCATTCCCGGTTGAGTACATCGGTGAGCCGGGCGCGAAATTCCGGGGTTGGCGCTCCGCTGGTAAGTTCCTTCATGATCCTTATAACCCTCAGATCAGGATTTTGTTCATCGCCTTCAGAGACGTTTCCGTTGCCGAGAACGTCGTCGGTCAGCTTTGCAAGTAAATTATCCAGTTCTTGTTCGTGCTGTTCCATTGCCTAGCCGCCAATCTGTTCACGGATCGATTGAATCGCCCGCCGATAGAGGGATTTCACCGCCTCCAGCGACTGACCGCGCCGTGCTGCGATCTCTGCGAACGTAAGTTTGTCTGCAAAACGCATATAGATTACATCCCGATAGTGATCAGGCAATTTATTCATTGCCCCCTGTACCAGCACCCGCTCATCCAGGTTATCCCGATTTTCCGGGGTGCTATCCGGTAATCGTTCGGCATCTTCCAGCCCGACTGTCTTGACCTCTCCGCCACTTGTTCCGCGATAGCGTCTGCGGTAGTAATCGGCAATCTGGCGATTCACGATGGTATAGAGCCATGTGCCGAAGTGCGAACGCTGCTCGAAACTGGCTAGAGAGCGCATCATTGCGATGAATGCGTCTTGTACCACGTCTTCTATGTCTTCTTCCGGTACTCTGCTCCGAACTCTGTTATACACCTTATTTAAATATCGGTTATAGAGAGTCAGGAAAGCCTCACGACTTCCTTGCTGTGCCTGCCGCGCAAGGGCTTCATCGTTGCCTTCAAAGGCCATGCTCGTATCCTTTTCGGTCGCCACAAACGGAGAACCATTGCCCGCTGTGGATGATTGCGAGATTCTAGCGTACCCTTGAAAACGGCAATCGTCCAGAGCCATTGCACGTCTTTCTACAAATTAAGTCGCGTTAATTTTATTTTCGGGTTTTTGGATTTGGGTGCAAAATCCGGTTTTCAGAAATTTTTCAGAATGATCATGAATTTGTTTAGATTTCTGGAACCGAATCCACGCGCTTCCATTGAGACTCTTTCTGTTATTCTACGGTTTAAGCACGCTTTTCGTTTTTTTGGTAAACTGTCACAGACACAATAAACACCCCGCGAGGCACGCATGGCGACCATCTTCACTCCTGCTGTCGGGCTGATGAACCGACTCAAATACTTCCAGAAATTTATTTTGGTGGGGCTGGTTCTCCTTTTGCCCCTTGTAATCGTTTTCGTCCAATATCTGAGTACCACCAACGCCAATATCAATTTTTCGTCGCGTGAGAAATTGGGGATTCGGATGGTCACGCCGATGGTGGATATGTTGCAGCATGTTCAGCAACATCGTGTTGCGACTGCCCAAACGCTGACAGGCGACTCTACTGCCGCCAAAACGGTCACCGACCTGCGCGCAAAAATTGAAGTAGACGTGCAGGCGATAGATAAAGAAGTAGCGCTGCTTGGCAATACGCTCGGAATCACCGAGGACTGGGCGAAGCTCAAACCGCTGTGGAATGCGCTCAAAGTTGCCTCGCTGACCGCTGAGGAAGCACACGGTAAATTTATTCAGCAATTGCTGGACTTGATCGTTGTTGTCGGGAACAATTCCAACCTGATTCTTGACCCGGACATCGACAGTTACTATTACATGGATTTATCGATCCTGAAGCTGGCTCCACTTTCGGATTATATTTCCCAGCTTCATTCATTTGGTGTGACGCTCAACAGCACCCGCACAATGCGCCCCCAGGATCGCGCGTTCCTCTCCTTTTATGTGGGGTTGGCACGCAGTAATCTGACTGCCAGTTTGCGCAGTTTTTCCTATGCAGCCGGGTTTAATAAATCGCTGGATGCTCGTATGGGTACTGTCGTTGGCGTTTATCAGGAACAGGTCGAACGCTTCCTGCGCGAAGTTGATATTGCACTGGTCGCCTCGGATTCGAGCGGCACACGCGCTGGTAGCGCCCGCGTTCCGCTTAATGTTAATGATGCCGGGGCTGCGCTCAACGGAATTTTCGATATTTACCGGAAAGTTTTGCCGGAACTTGACCGTATTATAAGCACGCGCGTCGATAGCCTGATGTCGCGCCAGACGGTTACCCTGGTTATAGCGGCGCTGGCAGTCTTGCTGGCAGCCTATCTGCTGGTCGGGTTTGCGCTCTCGGTGCGTAGTGGCATCACCAGTATGCAGGATTTCACCAAACTGCTGGTAGAGGGCAATATGCCGGAGCAACTGACTCTCCCCAACCGTGACGAACTGGCAGATGTGGCTGTTTCCTTCAACAACATCGCACACGAGCTAACCAAGACGCGCGATGAAGCACTGGAAGCAAGCAAGGCCAAGAGTTCCTTCCTTGCCAACATGAGCCATGAACTCCGCACGCCGCTAAATGCTGTGATTGGTTACGCCGAACTGCTCGAAGAAGAATCCACCGAAGAAGGCATGGAGTGGGCGATCAAAGACCTGAAGAAGATTCAGGCGGCGGCGCGTCACCTGCTGGCACTGATCAACGATATTCTTGACCTCTCCAAAGTGGAAGCAGGCAAGATGGATGTCTATCTCGAAGTGATCGATGTGCCGAGGATGATTGCAGACATCCGCGCGACAATCAACCCGCTGGTCGAGAAAAACAACAATAATCTGATCATTAATTGCCCGGAACACCTCGGCCAGATACGCGCTGACCTGACCAAAACCCGGCAGATTCTATTCAATCTTCTCAGCAACGCCAGCAAGTTCACAGAAAATGGACGGATCACGCTGGATGTAGAAAAAACGGAAGGCACTGGCGGCGAATGGTTCATCTTCACAGTGAAGGATACCGGAATCGGGATGACGCCGGAGCAACTTTCGCGGTTGTTCCGTGAATTTTCGCAGGCCGATAGCTCGACAACGCGCAAATATGGCGGAACAGGGCTTGGTCTCGCAATCTCCAAGCGCTTTGCGCAGATGATGAACGGCGATATTCAGGTCACCAGCGAACTCGGCGTTGGCTCCACCTTCGTCGTTAAACTGCCTGCGGCGTTGCCCAAAACACAAGCGGTACAAATCATGCCCGATGGCAAGCAGATTACGCCCGCAGGCGCGAGCGTCATCCTCGTGATTGATGACGACCCAACGGCGCGCGAAGTTTTGGCGCGGTTCCTGCTCCGCGAAGGTTATTACGTGGAACAGGCCGTTGATGGCGAAATGGGCTTGCGCAAGGCAAAGGAACTCAAGCCGGATGTAATCACGCTCGATGTAATGATGCCTGGGATCGATGGCTGGAGCGTCCTTGCGCAACTCAAGGCCGACCCGGAGATGGCAGATATTCCGGTCATCATGACCAGTATGGTCAGCGAACAAAATCTCGGTTATGCGCTCGGTGCAGCGGATTACATCGTCAAACCAGTAGACCGGGATCGTCTGATCAACGTTCTCAAAAAGTATCGGACGAACAGTAACCCGAACGTCCTGATTGTAGAGGACGATTCTGCTCTGCGCGAAATGATGCGGCGCGTTCTGGAAAAAGAGAATGTCAAGGTTGTCGAAGCAGAAAATGGGCGGGTCGCGCTCAACCGTATGGAAGGCACGAAGCCGGATATAATCTTCCTCGACCTGACAATGCCCGAAATGGACGGCTTTGAGTTCCTCACGGAAATGCGAAAAAATGATCGCTGGCGCAATATTCCGGTGATTGTTGTCACCGCAATGGAACTTTCGCCAGAGCAGCGCAAGCAACTAAACGGTCATGTACAATCCGTTCTGCAAAAAGGCGTCTTGCAAGGCGACAGGCTATTCTCGGAAATTCGCGGGATGGTCGCGGGTTATACCAAACCGCCAAAACCCGAAACCGCGACTAAATAAGAGTCAGACAGACACCTATACCCGGAGCTAAAATCAATGAGTTGGGCAAATATCCATCTCTTTGAGTTTAGCCCCTTGCTTTAGCGGGGGGTATGGAAATGTTTTGAAAGTTGGAACGACGCGGGGAAAAGCGGTCTTTCAAAAGCAGACCGGATAGGTTAAATTGATATTCAATTCCAATTGCACCAGGGTCTATCATCATGCCAAAAATCTTGCTTGTCGAGGATAACGAAGATAACCGCGATATGCTTATCCGTCGTCTGGAACGGCGCGGATTCGCTATTGTAGTGGCTGTGGACGGTCAACAGGGCGTTGATCTTGCAGGCTCCGAAATGCCGGATTTGATCCTGATGGATATGTCTCTTCCGATTATGGATGGCTGGACAGCCACAGGCATCATCAAGAAAAATGCCGCCACCCAACATATTCCGATCATCGGGCTTTCGGCAAACGCCATGCAAGGCGACGCCGAAAAGGGACGCGCGGCAGGCTGTGATGACTATGATACCAAGCCCGTCGATATGAACCGCCTGTTGGAAAAAATCAACGCACTTTTGGGTGTGCAATAACACTAGAGAACGGAGCCAGCCGTGACAGCAACCAAAGGCAGCAGCCTCGGTCAACTGCTCGTCGTCGATGACAATGAAATGAACCGTGATGTGATGTCGCGGCGGTTGCGGCGTGAAGGTTATGCCGTTGATGTCGCCGAAGATGGTTATCAGGCGATGGAGATGATCAAGAAGACCAAATATGATTTGATCCTTCTTGATGTAATGATGCCCGGTCTGAGCGGCTTTGAGATGCTCCCGCTGATTCGCCATATGTATGAAGTGACCGATCTCCCGGTTATCATGGCGACAGCAAAGGATCAGAGTGAGGATATTGTCGAAGGATTGCGACTCGGCGCGAACGATTACGTTACCAAACCCATCGATCACCCGGTATTGCTGGCACGTATCCAGTTGCACCTGAAACTAAAAAACCTTTCACAGTTGAAAGATGAATTTATTCGCATCGCCAGCCACGATCTGAAAAATCCGCTGAGTACCGTGATGATGGCGGCACATATCGTGCGGGAGCGCGTTCCGCCGGGTGCAACAATGCAGGATCAGTTCTATCAGATGCTGCAATACATCGTGAAACACAGCGAAGAGATGCAGCGTATTATCCGCGATTTTCTGGATTTTCAGGCGATGGAAGATGGGGCGCTCGCGCTGACCGTCGCTTCGATGAACCTGAACAGTATTGCGCAGGAACTTTATTCCGAAAACACCGGCTATGCCGAGAACAAATCGATCAACCTTGCAATTCAGGCCGATCCATACCTGCCGGAAATTCAGGGAGACACCGGACGGGTGAAGCAGGTAGGGCAAAATCTGGTCGGGAATGCGATCAAATTCTGCTCGGCAGATGCCAATATCCTGATTCGGACGCGCAAGGAAGATAAGAATGTCGTGTTTGAGGTAATCGACAGCGGGCCGGGGTTGAAGCCCGAAGATTTCCCCCGGTTGTTCAGCAAATATGCGCGCTTGAGCAATAAGCCTACCGGAGATGAAAAAAGCACGGGGCTTGGATTGGCAATCTGTAAAACCATGATCGAGTTGCATGGCGGCACGATTGGCGCGTTCAATAACCCTGATCGCGGTGCGACGTTCTGGTTCAAACTTCCGATTGCATAGTATGGCAGGGGATATGTCTGAAACAGTGGAAATTGTTCACCTGAACGCGGATCAACTGCAAGCGCGGAAGTGGGAACTCATCGAACTATTGCAGGATGTAGTAGATGGTGGTGCTTCCGTCAGTTTTATCGCGCCACTGGATACCGCTACTGCTGATAAATTCTGGTCAAAAATACAAGCCGACACCGCTGAAGGAGAACGTATCGTTCTCGTTGCATTGATAGATAATCGCGTCATAGGCAGCGCCCAATTGGTACTTGCCACAACCCCAAACGGGATACACCGCGCTGAAGTCCAGAAAATGCTGGTTCACAGCCAGTTCCGCCGACGCGGAATCGGTAAACAACTGCTCACTGCGCTGGATCACGAAGCACGCGCACTGAATCGCCAATTGCTTATTCTGGACACGGAGCGGGGCAGCGTTGCCGAAAAGATGTACGAACAGTACGGCTATCACCGTGCCGGGATTATTCCGTCCTTTGCAATGGATAGCACAGGAACGAAATTGGTTGACACAGTATTGTTTTACAGATTGCTAGTTCCACAAATACCCCAAGCCTGACCCTCTCGCAAGCAAACAACCCCCGGCTAAAGCCGAGGGCTGAACTCAAAATCAGGGTTGTAAGCGCAGGTTTCTATCAAAAGTGTGCAGATGCTATCAGAGTTGAGTAGGCGTTCATTTCTTCTCGAACAGTCGCTACAAATTTGGGTTTAGCCCGATGCTTCAGCGCCGGGACTGCGAAACCTATTGCCACTTTCCCGAAACAGGTAGCATCCCCGCCCCACAGAATGTAATTGTCAGGTTTGGCGCTCCCAAACTGTTGCTATTCCGTAGATAGAATTGCCCCGCTTGTGGGTTGAATACACCAGCGGTCACGCTGCTGTTGCCGTCCCAATCGCCCATCACCGGAATATCAATGTATGGGTTTCCATTCCCGGAAATGCCACTGCCATAGATAAACGAAATATCCGAGAAGGTGATCCCCGATGGGGAAGAGTTATTAGATAGATAGAACCGGGCTTCCTCGACACGATACACACCGGGACTATCGAACCCGTTCCCGTCCCAATCACCTGCAACGCCGACATCACTCGGATTTCCCATAATAGCGAAATAGTCCGCAAACCCTGTCGTGAGTTGCTTTTTCAGGTAGAGAATGCCATTGGATGGTCGAAACACTCCCGCACCATCATGCGTCATATCTGCTGTCCATTTGCCATGTAGCGGGGTGTCGTCGGGATTTCCAAGCACGAAAGAATAATTTGGTAAACCAAGCGTATTGCTATCGCGCAGGAGGAACTCGCCCGTTGTGCGCCGATAGATGCCTATCGTATCAATGCCATCACCATTCCAATCGCCCACTACTGGCACATCGCCAGGACTGCTGCCATAACCTGCAATCGTGATGTCCGCACCGCCGCTGGTCAAGGTGTTACGCAAGAAGAATGTATAGGAGATGGGGTTGTAACAGCCGAGTTTGTCGGTTGGCGGTGTGGGCGTTACGGTAGGCGACGGTGTAAATGTTCTCGTAAATGTCGGTGTCGGTGTCCGGGTTGGTGTACGTGTATATGTCGGTGTAAAAGTTGGTGTGAATGTTGGCGTAAAAGTTGGCGTCTCTGTCAGGGTTGGCGTCTCTGTTGGGGTATTGGTGGGTTGCTGGTCTTCGATAACCGACACATTGTTACTGTTGTAATTTGAGACATAGACACGGTTGGTAACATGGTTGACACCAATATAGCCAGGTGAGTTACCAACCGAAACGGGGCTACCAACGACAGTGTTGGTATTACCGTCAATGACGACTACAGAACTGCCAAAGTTATTCGATACGTAAACCAGGTTGGTAACAGGATTTACCCCTATCCCGTTAGGGCTTCCCCCTGTAAAAACAGTGGTCATTACACTGTCATTGCTGCCGTCAATCACGGTTACGGAATTATTCCCGCTGTTCGAGACATAAATGCGGTTGATGCCGGGATTCACTGCTATCGCGTTGGGAGAATTGCCAACAAAAATATTGCCACCGATCACCGTATTCGTGTTTCCATCGATTACCGAAACGCTGCTGTTGTTGTAATTCGTCACATAGATACGGTTGGTGTTGGGGTTTACAGCGATACCAAGCGGGTAACTTCCAACAGATATATCGGTTAGAAAGCTGTCATTGCTGCCATCAATAACGCTCACCGTGCCATTGTTGCCGCACGACACATAGATGCGGTTCGTATTGGGATTTGCCGCTGCTCCACGAGGATAGTTGCACACAGTAATCGGGCTACCAATGACAGAATTGTTATTGCCATCAATCACATAAACGTTGAAACCGATGCTGCTGCTTGTCACATAGATGCGATTGGTATTCGGGTTTACAGCCACTCCTTCAGGCGAAAGCCCGACAGAGATTGGTCCACCTACAAGCGTGTTGCTATTACCATTAATTACCGACACGCTATTGCCGTTATAGTTCGCTACATAAATTGTATTAGTATTGGGATTTACGCCCACTCCATTTGGTGAGCCTACCGGGATCGTCGCAATAACGATGGGGACTGCACCCGCCGGGTTCACATTCAGCAGCATCACAGCAATAAGTAGTACAACAATACTCAGGCGGTAAAATTTACGCTGAAATAAGTGCAACATAAGGTTATTCTTTCTGTGACGTTCACCCCAAAAACAGACCGTGCCGCCGCATGATTCAGAACCCCAGCAGATTATTCTCGCGCGGCAGCACTACAATAGTATCACCTTCGACCACGCCGGCCTTGATCTCCGAATAGGTTTCATTGCGCAAGCCGAGCGTTACCTCTGTTTCGCGGAACTTTCCGTCTGGCATTTGCAGCGTGACAGTTGCGCGCCCCGTTTTACGATCCAGCTTGATAAAACGATTGCGAATGCGAACCGTATTCTCCAGCCGCTTCACGGTGATCGTCGCGGTGGTACTCAGACCTGCCCGCAAGCGTGGATTTGGGTCGATCAGGATATGTACAGGATACGTCACAACGCCGCCAATGTCTACCGACGCTGTTGCCACCCGATCTACCGTTCCGGTAATCACTTCGCCGGGGAGTGCATCCAGCAGAAAATTGACCTTCTGCCCGACAGCAACTTTCGCCACATCGATCTCATCAACGCCAATATCGACGTAAAAGCCTCTGTCATCGACAAGCGTGCAGGCGGCTTTATCCAGCGGCGCATTCTCGCCAACCGTCAGCGCCAACCGGGTAACAACACCATCGAAAGGGGCAGTGAGCGTACTCCGTGAAATGTTGTAGGAAGCGAGATCAACCGCCGCCTGCGCTGCGTCTACCTGCGACTGCGCGATCTGGATCGTGAGCGAGTCCGCACCCTCCATCAGTTTATCGAGTGCGGTTTGTGCCTGAACGATGGCAGCCTGTGCCTGCGCAATGCTCACCCCGTCGCCGCGCGCATTTTGCGCCTGCGCCAGTTGGGATTGTGCTGCTTGTGTATCATAGGAAGCAGAACGTATCCCGATTTCGGCGTCGCTGACCGAGGGCGCAAACGCCAGGCCTGCCGAATTGAGCGAATTTATGAAACCGTTGATCTGGTTGCGCTGTTCTTCGGGAAGCTGATTGATGATGTCCTGTACATTTGCCGGGAGGACAATCGCGTTTGATTTGAAATTTTTGGCTTGATCGCGTTGCAGTTGCGCCTGCCATTCGCGGTTTTTGGCGATTTCGATCTGCAATTGTGCCAGTTTGACGCGCACCGGATCATAGCCGCCAACTTTTGCGGCTTCAAGTTGTGCCTTTGCGGTGTTCAACGCTGCTGTTGCTGCCTGAATGTCCACATCACGCGGCTGCGCAGTTATTGCGTTGAGCGCTACCTTTGCATTGTTGAGCGCCAGTTTTGCGTTTGCCAGCGCGTTCGATTGCGCTTTTGTATCCAGCGTGGCGATAGTCTGTCCCTTGAGGACGCGCTGTCCTTCAATGATATTCACGGTTTGTACACGCCCGGTAGCGAGGAAAACCAGCGGCAATTCCTGATTAGCGCGAATCGCTCCGCTGGCACTCACGGTTATCAGGACTTCGCCGCGTTCTACCTTCATGCTGTCCTGTAACTGGACAACGCCCCGTTGCGCCACGTCTGCGGCATAGCGAACCCGGATATAGGCTGTCAGAAGGACAAGGAGCGTACCAATCAGAAGGACATTCCGAAATGCTTTGAACATGAATACCTGTACACCACAAATTCTGTTTATTATACGCGATAGATGGGGGAGGGTTGTTTGCAATTAGTTGTATTGTGAAAAATGTAAAATTTTGTGCAAACTGACAGGGATAAAGGCGAAGCAAAATTGGTGAATTCCCGCCAGAAAATCACACCATATTGCTTCGCCTGTAGACACAGACTGTTTTTGAGGGAGTTCTGGCATACATTACAACGGCAGTTGATCAAATCCTCACCAAATTCTATTTGAAAATACAAATTGATTGAAGAAATAAACGAAATCGCGTTATATTCACGGTCTGATCCTCGGCGTTGCAATTTAACTGTGCGACACTTTTCAGGCTTCGTGATCGACATAAAAGCATCACGAAAACCTAGTGGATAGAGGAGGAAAAATCCATAGGGGGTTTAAAAATATCTATGAGAGTGAGCTTGAATCGTTTTTCCATCATCATCGCATCGACCGTCTGTAAGGAGTTCTAACCGATGTCAGCCGGAAAAGGTAACAGTCGAATCATTATCATTGCGGGTGTTGTACTCGCAATTCTGGTGGTCGGCGCTGTTGTCCTCGGTGGCAGTGGGGGCTTGTTTGGTTCTTCTGTGAATAAAGCGACACCAGTGGCTGTAAAGCCAACGGATGTACCGCCTACCGCAGCGCCACCAACCGCAGTACCGCCAACCGCAGTCCCACCGACTGCTGTGCCACCAACAAGAGTACCGCCAACTGCTGTACCAGCGACGAGAGTGCCACCTACCGCTGCACCAGCGACAAGAGTGCCACCTACCGCCGTACCGCCTACCGCCGTACCACCAACAAGCGTCCCACCTACCGCCGTACCACCAACCAGTGTTCCGGCAACTGCTGTACCGCCTACCGCTGTAGCGCCTACTGCAACCTCTGAAACTAGCGGTGGACAGTCAACGACTATTCCACCAACCCAGGTTCCAGTGACTGAAGGTGCATCCACAGCAATCGCCACTGAATCCAGCGGCAATGTTGGGACGGCAACTGCTGTTGTTGCGATTACATCCACAGCAGCGCCAACACTAAAATTCACTCTGACGCCAACCCGTGAAGTTGGTGGTGGTATCAATGCTGCCGGCGATCCGTTCTTCTATCTGAACGTCGCCTGTACTGATACACCAACCGTCATTTTCAGTGTGACTAACGGCCCGAACCCGCAGCCACCAACTGGTTCCGGTTCCGGTACATGGAAAGTTACACGTCCCGATGGTAGTACCGCTACCGGTAGCTTTAACCTTGCTTCGGGAGCCTCTGCCAGTCTTGGTGAATATCCTGTTAACTCGGTAGCGGAAGTCGATTACTTCGCGCCTATCGTTGGACAGAATAAGCACCTCGAAGCCACTGGTATCTGCCAGGGTGTTCCGACCCCGACGCCGAAGCCGCCGACAGCGACACCACGTCCGCCAACCCGGA
>CAYSOC010000079.1:3720-29194 GCA_964432445.1 uncultured Anaerolineaceae bacterium | reverse complement strand
ATTCCTGGTTTCTCTGTGTGTCGGGGTAGGCAGCGGGCTATTGAGCGTCTCCGCGCAGTATGAACTGACGCGCCGTATCGCCCAATTTGTAACTGTATTTGCGCTTTCCAGCCCGCTCTACTGGATCGGCGTGCTGGCGATCTACTTTTTTAGCGTCTGGCTGCGGGTTCTACCCTCGACTTCCGGTGGTGGCGATCTGCGCGGGTTGATCCTCCCGGCGGGTGTGCTTGGATTCGGGCTTTCTGGCACGGTGGGGCGTGTTACGGCGGCAAGCCTGCGCGAAACGCTGACCGCCGACTATGTGCGCCAGGCCTACGCGAAAGGGCTAACCGAACGGATCATCCTGTGGCGGCACGTCCTGCGTGTCAGCCTGCCGCCAATTATGACAGTCGCCGGGTTGCAAATCGGGTTTCTGCTCGGCGGCGCGGCGATCACCGAAGCGTTGTTTGTGCGCCCCGGTGTCGGACGTGTGTTGATTAATGCCATCAATGAAAAAGATTACCCGGTAGTGCAGGGGATTGTTTTGCTTGGGGCGTTTATCTATAGCCTGTCTAATCTGGCCGCCGATTTGCTTTCGGCGCTGGTCGATCCGCGTTTGCGCCATGCGTAGGATTCTATTTATCCTGTTTCTGATTGTCGTATTCGTTGCCCCTGTCTTTGCGCCCTATGATCCGGGGAATGCGGTCAGCGGCATGGAACGTCAGACACCCACGCCCGATCATCCGTTGGGTACGGATTTATTAGGGCGCGATGTCCTCAGCCGATTGATGGTCGGCGGACGAATTACCCTAGGAATCGCATTGCTGGCGGGGATCATCTCCGTCCTGCCCGGTACGCTGATTGGGCTGGTGATGGGTTGGGCTGGCGGATGGATTGATGCTGTCGGCGGGATCATTCTGGATGCGTTGCTGTCATTTCCGGGTCTTTTAACTGCGTTCACCGTGATCGCGCTGACAGGAAGCGGGCAACTTCAAATCGCGCTGGCTGTCGGGGTTGGCGGGATCGCGCCATTCGCCCGAATCACCCGTAACGCCGCGCGACAAACCAAAGTACAGCCGTACATTCTGGCGGCGATCAGCCTCGGCGCGTCGGATCGGCGCATTGTGTTTCGTCACCTGCTGCCGAATATGCTATCGCAGCTTGCCGCTTTTGCCGGAGTAACCTTCAGTTGGGCGCTACTCAACAGTGCCGCCCTTGCTTTTCTCGGATTCTCTGGCGATCCCGGTGCGCCGGAATGGGGGACAATGCTGGCGGAAGGGCGCCAGATTTTGCGCGTACAACCTGTACTGGCGCTGGCATCCGGGGCGATGCTGGCATTTACGGTTTGGCTGGCTAATCGTGCGACAAACACTATCCGTTGACAAGGATTTAATCTTCGCAGGTTATATTTGTTTTGTATCTGAGAATTCGTTGTCTCGATCTGTTAGTCCATAATTGCATTCGTTCGGAAAGGTACTAATCATGATACGACGATTCGCTTTTCTTCTCATCCTCCTGCTGTTGGCTGGCTGCAATATGTCCTATAGCTATTCTTATACCGGAGATTCGTCTGTTCCCCAGGCCACATCCACAGCAGCACAGATAGCATCCTCCGCCGTGACATTCACAGTACGCGCAGACATAGGCTGGCAGGATACCCATGTACAAATCCGCGAGGGAGACCGCGTAACGATCACCCATGTCGAAGGGCAGTGGACGCAACAGCGCGGGAAAATGCCATTACACGATGCCGCCGACCTCAATGGCTTCACCTGTGGACGTTCCGACTGTGTGGAGATTTACCCGGATGCACCACAAGGGGCGCTGGTTGCCCGTGTCGGAACGCAGACTGTACTGATTGGAAACAAGGCAACCTTCACGGCTGTGATGACACGCGGCCTCTCGTTGCGCATCAATGATGGCGATCCCGGTTTGGGGGATAATGATGGCGCAATTCAGGTGAGTATCGTTGTAGAAACCCTTGCCAGATAAACAGGTTTTGTACCGGCAGCAGTTATTTATTGTACCGTGATTGCCGGGATCAGGTTGGATTTCACACCGCCATCCAGCGTCACATAGACGCCTTGATCGCGGAAAACAGGCGTCGGTGTGAGCGCCCCAACCGGGCTGAGTACGCCGCGTTGGGTATTTCGATAGACTGCTGCCAATCGATATTGCTGACCACTGCGTATTCCGGCGGCCTGCAAACGCCGTGCATCAATCACAAACGTCTGGGTGCAACGCTGATTAGGCATCAGCCACATCAACACATCTGGCGGGTATTGCTGGCGATTCGGCGGAGAGGCTTGCACGTTGGCGGGTTCTCCGAGAACAGCGCCATCCTGTACCCGCTGGATGAAAAATGACAACCCGGTTTCGCGCTGTGTCCAGCGAAAGACGGCTTCAGCCGGAGCCAACGCCAGAATCATCGGGGAGGGGCTATCGTTGATGAAACGCACATCAATCGACCAGGGTTCCCCGGAAGCATAGGTATCCTTGCTGGTTGATACCTGTAGCCGGAGCGCAAACTCGTTGGGTTTGCTGAGGGACTGGTGTGTCCCATTACCCTGGGCGTTGGAAAGCGCGGTACACATGATACCATTGGCGACATACGGGACATTATTGGCGAAGGTCGGCAGCGTGGCGGCAAAGATCAGCGCCAGCGCCACGAATGCGATAATGCGGGTTATACCGTCCCAGCTATCATAGCTGTCTCTAAAGCGCCTGTACATCTCTCACCCCCGCCAGCCATTCCCGTACCTGTTCGATTACCTGTGCTGTCGAAACCTGAGCCACATCGATCCAGCGCGGTTCACCGTGTTTGCGAAACCACGTATATTGTCGCCGGACGAACAGCCGTGTATCCATTTTAAACTGTCGCACGGCCTCGGCATAGGTGCATTCGCCGCGCAGAAAGTCGCCCAACTGGGCGTATCCCAGCCCACTCATGGAAGGAAGCGACCAATCATAGCCCATTTCGTGCAGGTTGCGGACTTCATCCAGCAAACCACGTTCCATCATCCGGTCAACACGGGCGTCGGTGCGTTCATCCAGCGTATTACGCTCCATCGTGAGCATAAACTCAAGTGTACGCCAGGGCGGTGGATCGCGGCGGCGTTGCTGGCTGAAAGGCGTACCGCTGATTGTCGTGACCTCATAGGCACGGATGACACGCCGCACATTGCGCGGATCAATCATGGCAGATGCGCCGGGGTCAATCGCCAGAAGGCGGCTAAACAATGCTTCCGGGCCGTGCAAATCGGCGTATTCCTGCAATTCATCGCGCAGTCGGAAATCTGGCGGGACTTCCGGTACTTGCCAACCCTCCAGCGTGGCGGTGATATATTGCCCTGTGCCGCCAACAATGATCGGGAGTTTGCCTCGCTGTAGAATATCATCCGTGACCTGATAGGCGCGTTCCTGATATTCTGTGAGGGTGAAGTTATAATCCGGGTCAACCACATCGATCAGGTGGTGTACAGCGCGGGCGCGTTCTTCTGGCGTCGGCTTCGCTGTACCAATATCCATTTTGCGATAGACCTGACGCGAATCCGCGCCGATCACCTCGCCATTAAATTGTTCTGCGAGTGCCACCCCAAGCGCTGTTTTACCGATTCCGGTTGGCCCTTCGACGACGACAATGTTACCAGTCAATGGCATCCCGGATAATCTCCACCTGAAACAGGTCACGCGCCGCGCCAAGTACCACAGCATCCACGCGCCAGACCGTTTCCTCTGATTCATGCCTGTCGATATATTCGGCGGCAACCCTGAGCATTTGCCGTTGCTTCTGCGGCGTAATTGATTCAATGGCGCTATCAATGCCCGCACTACGGGTACGCACCTCGATGAATACGAGTTCGCCGCCCTCGCGCGCGATAATGTCGATCTCCCCGGCACGGCAGCGCCAGCGCGTCGTCACGATTTCATAACCGTGTCGTTGCAAATATGCCGCTGCTGCCTGTTCGCCTGCCGCGCCGAGCGCCGTAGAATGATTCACCATAGGAGCTATTTTAGCGTATTCCAGCGCTTTATTCTTCTTTCTCTATTCTACCGCAGATTTCCCTGAATGACGGTTAGCCCGAAGATTCTGATATAATGAAGAATCGAGAAAAATCTAAAAAATAAATAGTGAATTCGGAGTACGGATCATGTCTGGACACAGCCATTGGGCAACAATTAAACGCAAGAAAGGCGCTGCCGACGCCGCCAGAGGAAAAGTTTTTACACGTTTGGGGCGTGAAGTCACCGTTGCCGCGCGTGAAGGCGGCGCGAATATGGATAGCAATGTCCGGCTGCGTCTCGCCGTAGACAAGGCGCGCGCTGCCAACATGCCGAAGGATAATATCGAGCGTGCGATTCAGCGTGGCGCTGGCGGCGGCGCAGATGGCGTCCAGATGGATGAACTCACCTATGAAGGGTATGCCCCCAATGGCATCGCCGTTTTGGTCGATGTCCTGACGGATAACAAGAACCGCGCGCTGGCCGGCGTCAAACAGGTATTCAACCGCGCTGGCGGCAACCTCGGCGCAGAAGGCGCAGTCGCCTGGCAGTTTGACCGCAAAGGTTACATCGAAGTGCAGGCCGAAGGCGTCGATCCCGATGAACTCTTCATGGCGGCTGCCGATGCTGGCGCAGACGACGTTGTGCCAGGTGACGAAATCATTGAAGTCTATACACCGCGCGAACAACTGGCGGCGGTTGAAAGCAAGCTCGTTTCCAGCGGCTACAAGGTTTCCGATTCGCAACTTCGCTGGATGCCCAAAAATGAAACCGAACTGGATGTCGAAAAGGGCGTTCAGGTTCTCAGTATGCTGGAAAAGCTGGAAGAACTGGATGATGTTCAGAGTGTGGCGTCGTCGCTGCGTGTGACCGACGCAATGGTCGATGCGATGGAAACCGCCTGATCTGCATATTTTGTGATAGTATCCAACCCCCGGCTAAAGCCGAGGGCTAAACTCAAAGCCAGGGTTGTAACCATCGTTTTCCAGCGAAAATTCGGTAGTGCCAGGCAACGTTTCCTCTCGGATCGCTGCCACCTCTTTGAGTTTAGCCCGGTGCTTCAGCGCCGGGTCTGGATTTATTATTGTTACACAACAGATAGAGATTGTATCGGGCGCACGCTATAATATTTTGTAGCAGACGCAAGAAGAGATTTTAATGACAACCACGCAAGAAACGCCCAAACCCGGCGATGTAGAAAAGCCTGATCTGGAAGAAGTTCCTGGTTTTGTCGATGGCATCCCCGTACAGGAATTGGTACGGATGGCGCGCGAACTCACCAGCCGGATCAATAACGAGGATCGCCAACGCCTCGCCGCCGACCTGAGCGAAAGCGGTCATCAGCGCTCGATTCAATCCGGTGCGCCCTATCTGTTACAAGGGTTCTTCTCCGGTAAACTCGACCTCGATGCCGAACTCTCCCGGCGTTTTCCTGCGCCTCCGCTGCTCTCCAACATGACCTTTGCGCCCAAACCGGGGACGTATCGCAAACACGGCTTTGCCCAGTTCACCAGTCAGGATACCGCCGCCGCGATGACGATGGAGATTCATAATAACGTCGGGTCGCTGGAAGTGAGTTTCCTGCACTATAGCATGGTGGGTGTGCGCTTCACCCTCGGCGCGATCACGGATATGAATCGGCGGCGCTTCCTCGAATTGATTGAGCGTCCGACAGGGATTGCCTTTCTGTGGACGCGCGAACGCTGGGAACGCGATTATCTGGTCTTTGTGGTGCGAGATCGGTTTGCGCGGATTTATGCGTTTGGCCCTGCGCGGCTGGAAGGCGCTTGTCGTCTCACGCCTGATGCGCTGTCACAATTGCGGGTTTGGCTGGGCGGGTTCTGGAATGATGATACTCCCGATAAGCAGACCGAGCCTGAAACCAAACCATTGAGTTGGTAACAGGGTAACGCAACGTCTCGCATGAATTCCATGTAAAAATAATTTGCCAATGCAATTTCTCCAAACAGAACCTGCTTGCCGGGGAGAGAAAACCTTACTTTCTGGCAAAATTGCCTCCTGAAACAGACGGCGCTGAATCTGCCAGCCTGCACAAGAAAATTCCAAAATCCGGGCGCGGGACTATAATCGTAGTTGTTTCCATCCAAAGCATTCCGGGAGAATATATCAGATCATGCAACTGGCAATGGTTGGTCTTGGGCGCATGGGTTTCAACATGACGCAGCGTTTGATTGAGCATGGACACAGCGTCGTTGTGTTTGATTTGAATACCGAAGCAATCGGGCGCGCGGGCGAAAAAGGCGCGATTACCTCTACCAGTCTGGCAGAACTCGCCAGCAAACTGCCTGTTCCGCGCGTCGTCTGGGTGATGGTTCCCTCTGGCGACCCCACAGAACAAACAATCAACTCCGTTGCCGAACACTTGCAACCCGGCGACATGATCATTGATGGTGGCAACTCCAATTACAAGGATTCGGTGCGACGTGGCGAAGCGCTCAAGGCCAAAGGTATCCATTTTCTTGACTGCGGCACGAGTGGCGGTGTATGGGGTCTAGCCAATGGTTATTGCCTGATGGTTGGTGGCGATAAGGATGCTTACGCGCACGCTGAACCGATCTTCAAATCGCTTGCGCCGGAAGACGGTTGCGCGCATGTCGGGCCGTTGGGCGCGGGGCATTTCACCAAAATGGTACACAACGGCATCGAATATGGCATGTTGCAAGCCTACGCCGAAGGCTTCGAGATTATGCACGCCAGCAAATTCGGGCTGGATATGGGACAACTCGCAGCGCTGTGGGGGCATGGCAGCGTGGTACGCTCGTGGATGCTGGAACTGGCAGAACGCGCTTTCAACTCAAACGGCAGCGATCTGGCAGACATCAAGGGGTGGGTTGCCGATTCCGGCGAAGGACGCTGGACGGTGCAGGAAGCGATTGATCTGGATGTGCCTGCTCCGGTAATTACACTTTCATTGTTGCAGCGTTTCGTAAGCCGTCAGGAAGAGAGTTATGGCGCAAAAGTGATCGCAACGATCCGTAACGAATTCGGTGGTCACGCGGTCAAAAAGCAGGAAGGATGATTCACTATGGTGGCACTGAACCCGCTTATGGAAGGTCTGGAAGATCACCAGACCGCCTCCCCTGCAACAATCGTAATTTTTGGCATCACGGGCGATCTGTCCGCGCGTAAGCTGATCCCGGCATTATACAATCTGGCAGTTGATGGCATGTTACCGATCCCCTGTAACATTGTCGGGATTGGTCGCCGCGACTGGACGGATGAACAACTACGCCAGCAAATGCGCGACGACATTACTAAATTTTCGCGCCAACCCCTGAACGAAACGATCTGGAACAGCTTCGCCAGTTCTCTTTTCTATCAAAAGCTGGAAATGGATGCTCCCGCCGACTATCAGAGGCTGGCGGGGCGTCTCTCCATGCTCGAAAATGTGCATCAGACGAACGGCAATCGGTTGTTCTATCTTGCAATCCCGCCGGATTTGTACAATGTGGTGGCGCACAATCTCGGACAAGCCGGCTTGAATAAGAGTGCTGGCTATACCCGCCTGATTGTGGAAAAACCATTCGGTAGTAATCTGGACACTGCACGCGCGCTGAACGCCGAACTTCAAAAGGTGTATGGTGAAGATCAGATTTACCGTATCGATCACTATCTCGGCAAGGAAACGGTACAGAACATCCTGATTTTTCGCTTTGCCAATTCCATCTTTGAACCACTGTGGAGTCATCGCTACATCGATCATGTACAGATGACAATTGCGGAGACAGTCAGCGTCGGCACACGTGGCAATTTCTATGAGAAGGCCGGGGCGCTCCGTGACATCATCCAGAATCATGCGATGCAGGTCTTGTCGTTGGTAGCGATGGAACCGCCAATCGCCTGGGAAGCGCACGACATCCGCGACGAGAAGGTGAAATTACTGCGTTCGATTCGTCCCATCAAACCACAGGAAGCCAATGATTACAGCCTGCGCGCACAATATTCGGCGGGCGCAGTCACGGGCGAAGACGTTCCCGGCTATTTGCAGACGGAAGGCGTCAGTCCAAACAGCACCACTGAAACCTATGTCGCCCTGAAATTCATGATCGATAACTGGCGTTGGGCGGGCGTGCCGTTCTATCTGCGCACGGGCAAAGCACTCGCCAAACGGGTCACTGAAATTGCGATAGATTTCAAACGCCCGCCGACGATGCTCTTTCCCGAAGCCGGACGCGACGCCAATCGCCTGATTATCCGCATCCAGCCGGACGAGGGGATCACCATGCGGTTCAATGCCAAACTACCGGGTCAAGCGGTCAAAATCCGCGACGTGAGCATGGATTTCCGCTATGGTACGTCGTTTGGCAAGGAGAGTGCCGAAGCCTATGAGCGCCTGCTGCTGGACGCGATGCTTGGTGATAACAAACTATTTGCGCGTAATGATGAGGTCGAGGTGGCGTGGGCGCTCATGACCAACTTCCTCGAAGGTTGGGAGGAGTTGGGCGCAAAGGCGCTACCACAATATCCGGCGGGTAGTTGGGGGCCGCGCGAGGCCGATGACTGGATAGAGCGCGACGGACGACACTGGCGACGATTGTAGTTTTCAGTTAACGATCCTTCGGTGTCGGGTGATAGCTTCCCTCAATCCACGTTTCGCCCGATGCGCCGATCTCTTTCTTCCACACCGGAACAATTTCCTTGAGGCGGTCTATGCCATAGCGTGCCGCCTCGAAACACCCTTGATCCCGGTGTCCCGATGCGCACGCGATCAATACGGTTGGTTCGCCCACCTCCAGCCGTCCGATGCGCTGCACGACTGCGATGCCCTGCACCAGAGGCCAGCGTTCGCGGATTTCCGTAACGACCTGCTTCATCTTCGCCACTGCCATCGCTTCGTAGGCTTCGTATTCCAGCGCGAGTGTCTGCGGAAGGTGTCCCGGTTGCACCGTTTCGCCGCGCACCATGCCGCTGAACAGGCAAACCGCGCCCGTCGCCGGGGAGGTAATCCCGCGCGTCAGTTCGTTTAAATCCAGCAGTTCCGGCGTAACGCGGTAAATCTCAGGCCACATATCCGATCCGCCGCTGACAGGCGGAAAGAATCCAACCTCGTCGCCTTCTTTGATCGCTTCCCCTCCGAACGCGAATTCCTGATTGATGGAGGCAACCGCACTTTTGAGGTTTTCCTGCAAGGATGGGTGCAAGGCTGTCAACGTGGCGCGCACATCCGCCAGTGTCGCATTATCGGATAGCGCGAGTTGCAGGCGATTCGTTCCGGCTTTATCTTTCAGGGTGGCAAAGAGCAATACCGTTACGTTCATATCAAATTATCCTATGTTGATTACCTAACCCGATACTTTAACGGGGCGTTTGTTACTTTTTTGATCCCGTTTTATACCTGCTAACCCGGCGTTAAAAGGCTTGTCCGGGAGCGAACAACGCTGATTTGCCAGGCATTCGATCAGGATGGATTTGCTGTCGATTAGGGTGGCGAACGCCCAAAAGGGGACGTGCTTCTGCCCGACCCTGCTGCTCACCAAGCATCATCCCCGGACAACCCTAAAGCAGTGCCGGGTTTGAATTAACTGAACCGCTCAGGATTCCGAAACCGGTTCCTTGAAGTCGTAGATTCCGTCGTGCATCTTCCAGAGCATTCCGGTTTTCAGGCAACGCAGCGTATCCCCTTCACGGAGCAACACCGAATCCTTTTGCGTCGGGTTCACGAAAAGCTGTTCCACAGGCACAACAGGTTGTGGCGTCTCTTCGCTATTGGTGCGGTTTTTGACGAAGATCGATGGCGCAAACGGCAGCACCGGGCCGAGATATTGCAGAACACTATCAATTTGTTTCATCAGGTTGAGCGGGAAACGGCGCTTGAAGAACCCGGCGCGCAACCACGACACCGCCAATGTGCGCTCAGACCGGAAACCTGCCTCGTCCAGCCACGCCCGCATCTGTTCCGGGTGGAAATCGAAATTCAATTTCACGAACTCCACTGGTTCGCTACTGAATGGATTCCAATCCTGTTTGCCTGCGATATAGCGGATGATCGCCTTCAGGTTCAGCTTGTTGGCAAACTCAAGAATAAAACGCGCTTGTGGTGTGAGCGTCGCGCGAATCTCCGAAAGGACATGCGGCGGTTGCGGCATATGGTGCATCACGCGGATCATCGTGGCAACGTCGAAGCTATTGGGCGCAAACGGCAAGTGATTCAAATCTGCCGCCACATAGATATAACGATCCGATGTGCCGAGCCGTTCCCGCGCCTGTTGCAACAGTGAGCGCGAATAATCGAACACGACCACCTGATTGTAATTGGCAGCCATATCGATCAGCCGACCAAAGCCCGCACCAAACTCGATATAGCGCTGGCCTTGTGCCGGGAGCAGCCGCCGTAGCGTTATACGCTCGACAGCATCTTCATAATCGCGCCCTTTGCCTTCCCAGAAGTCGGTACGATAGCCGCTCCCTTCATAATCGCAGATTTCGGGAAGTTCGGTTTTTTCCTGTGTTTCCAGCATCGTCACTATTTCTGTATTCCTAAATCTTCGCTGCGCGTCGCTGTCACGGGTGGCGCTGCCGTTGGTGGCGGCGGCGTTGGCGTTCCCGGTGGCGGCAAGGGTGTCACAGTTGGCGGTGGATTGGCGTTGCCACCACTCACGGGCGTGATGCTTGCAGCAGGCGCAGGTGTGCCATTCGGCGGCGGGACGTTGCCCGATGTATTCGGGTTGGCTGGAATCGGCGTAAATGTGGCTTGTGGCGGGCCTGCATTGAGCGTCGCCAGTTGATTCGGATCAAGCGTCGGCGCAACAAACCCGGATGGCGTCACAACAGGCAGCAGGGTTGGCTGCGCTCCCGGCGGGAGTGGCGTCGCAACTGCAATCTGGAATTCCGGCCAGGGGTTCTGGCTTTGGCTGTTTGGCGCAAGCAGGTTGGTCTGTTTCCCGCCGATAATGTTGAACATGAAAGGCCAGAATTCGCCCCATGTATTTGGCAGGTTGTTCAGTAGCAGGACATACGGACCAAGCGTGCGCCGCAATTCGTTCACCGGGACGGTCAACTGGGTATCCTTGATACGAATATCGACGGGTACATTCAGCGATACCGGGAGTTTGTCATCGACAGGCACATTCAAATTCAGCGAAACGGGCAATTCCAGACCTGTCGGCAGGGTGATTGATACCGCGCCGTTGATCGTGCCGCCGCCACCGGGAAGGTTGAATGAGGCATTCGCGCGCAACGGTACAGGCCCGGTCAATTTCACGACAGTGTTGGTGCTAAAGGGGATGTTCAGCTTGACCGGGACAATATCATTCACCTTGACCTGGGCGATGATGGTGGATTCGTTCAGGCCATAGAAACTCTTGTCCAGGCCGTTGATAATCGGCTGGATCAGGCCACGCTTCAGATCAAACAGCAGCATGACCACAAAAATCAGGACGATGATAAAAATGATATTGAAGATGACCGACACTGCGATTGCAATATTGCGCAGCGCCCGCCACCATGCTCTTGCTCTAACCATGTGCTTTATCCTCGCCTGTGACCGAAATGAAATCCCGCTGAAACAGCATCATAACATTACCCGATCCGGTAAGCATCGTCAACCTGTGCGGAATGGTTCGCGGCACGGGAGAATTTCAGTTTTATAACACATTGCAAAATACCCAAACAACATTTAATAATTCGCGTAACTCCTCTCTATGACGAGTGTTCTACTGGGCATGAAACGTGATTATTCTGAATTGGAAGATTCCGAACTGGTGCTGCTGGCGCGAGACGACTCGGCGGCCTTCGGAGTGCTATACGAACGCTATGCCCGCAAGATATACAGCTATATCTATTACCGGACAGGCAATCAGCATGACGCCGAAGACCTGACAGCGCGCGTGTTCCACCGGGCATTGGTTCATATCGAGACCTATGTTGAACGCGGCATCCCGTTTTCGGCGTGGCTATATCGGATTGCTCACAACCTTGTCGCCAACTGGCACAGGGATCGCACCCGGCGTAAAGTTATCCCGCTAGATGAATTTATCGCTGCCGGGTTGCGCAGTGAAGCGCCCGAACACATGGCCGAACATCAGGAAGAACAGGAACGCCTGATCGAAGCGATCAAGCGTCTCCCGGAAGAGCGTCAGCAACTCATTATCCTGAAGTTTGTGGATAAGCTCTCCAATGCGGAAGTCGGCGCAATCATGGATCGCAGCGAAGGCGCGATCAAGTCTTTGTATCATCGAACGTTGCTGGCGCTGCGGGACGACCTGACGGCGCGGCAGGCCGAACCCGTGCGTAACGCACGTCGCCAGGGGGAAAAACGTGGATAACAGCGTATCGGATAACAATTTCAGGAATGATTTCGAGTTGGAAGAACTCCTTGTCGGGCATATGGATGCGCTCATTGCCGGGCATGAAACAGATAGATTCTTCAAGGGCGCAGATGTAGAAACGCTGGAACTGCTGCACATCGCTAATCAGTTGAATTTTGCGCTTGTGCCTGTCGAACCCTCGGCGGCGTTCCTTGCCGACCTGAAATCACAGTTCACCGCGCCCGAAGAACGAGCAGTGGTATTGCGCTGGAAAACCATTCCTGCGCGCTATCGTCTGGCGGCGCGGCTTGGCAGTGGTGCAGTAGCGGCAGGATTGGTATTGCTGGCGATCCGTCGTGTGTTGACAGTGCTGGCCGGACTGCGCGGCGCGCACGAAATCAATGCAGCGAAACAATCCGAAGTGAAGGTAACGCCAAATTAATCGCTATATATCCGTCAGATAATGGACGCATAAACGTTTGCGCCTCTGTCAGAAAAACAGGGGTGGATCGGTTATGCGTCGTTTTTATCCCTGCTGTTTTACACGGTTAACTTAGTTCGATTCATCAAGTCTACGCAAGAGTTTTAGAGGTAGAAGGAAAACGCAACCATGCCCGAACGTTATGCCAAAATCTCTGGTTGGGGCAAATACGTCCCGTCGAAAGTCCTGACCAACCACGACCTTGAAAAGATGGTCGATACCAGCGATGAATGGATCGTTAGTCGCACCGGAATCAAGGAACGCCACATTCGCGGCGAAAACGAAAACACCTCCGATATGGCTGTCGCGGCATCCCTCCCCGCGATGGAAATGGCTGGTATCAAGGCGACTGATCTTGATTTGATTCTCGTCGCCAACTCGTCGCCAGACTACCTGATCCCGCCTGTATCCAGCATTATTCAGGATAAACTCGGCGCAAAGTGCGGCGCAATGACCATTGTCGGCGGCTGTTCCGGCTGGGTCTACGCGCTGGCAACAGGCGCGCAATTCATCCAGTCTGGCGCGATGAACCGCGTTCTGGTCGTTGGCGCAGAAGTGATCTCCTATGCGCTCGATTACACAGACCGGACAACCTGCGTATTGTTCGGGGATGCTGCGGCAGCGGTTGTCCTCGAAGCCACAACGGATTCGCAGGGCATCATGTCGTTTGAACTCGGTTCGGATGGCTCCGGCGCGCTGGATTTGTACGTCCCTGGCGCGGGGACGGTCAGCCCGTTCAGCCAGAAGACTGTCGATGCGCGTGAGGGTTATCTCCGCATGAATGGGCCAGAAGTGTTCAAATTTGCGACACGTACCGTTGCCGCGTCGTTCAAGCGCGTGATCGACAAGGCCGGACTGCTCCCGGATGATATTGATCTGTTCATCCCGCATCAGGCCAACTATCGGATTATCGAATCTGCCGCGCGCATGATGCGCCAACCGCTCGATAAATTCATGATCAACATCGAGAAGTACGGGAATACTTCGGCGGCGTCCGTCCCGTTGGCGTTCGTGGAAGCGATTGAAGAGGGTAAACTCAAGCCCGGTATGAAGGTCGCCATGTGCGCCTTTGGTACAGGGTTGACATGGGCGTCGGCAGTGCTGCAATTCGGAGTGAGCGCCGACACAACAGCGCACGACTTCGTACAGGGCGGCAAGCGCTTGTATCAGGCACGGCGCGCAATCAACGCCGTACAGGATGCTGCCCAGAGTGTGATGCTCAATTTCCAGATTCGGCGGGCAGAAGCAAGGGCAGCCGCGAAAAAGCGTGCCAAAGAAGTGAACAGTAACTAAACCTGCATTACGTCCTCACCATTTGCGGTATCTAGCCCGACCCGGTGCTTTAAGCCTTGACCCAACCCTCAATCCCTCCCCGCCAGCGAGGAGGGACTTCCAAACCCGCGTGGCCTGACTCCCTTTCCCTGCCTCCGGGGAAAGGGCGGGGGATAGGGGTCAATTTTGTCGATTTACACCAATTTCATTTGCAGATAAGCCCTTTTGCGGTGGGTTTTGTCTTGTCTGGTCTATCAATCTCCTCACAATTTCGCAGGCTGTTGTTATATACACTTTTTATAACTGGATAGAACCCGGCTAAAAATCCGTTCACAATGCCACTTTTATAGACTCCCTTTTATAACAAATTTCAAGAACGTAAATTTTGGGCAATCCGTGCGATGTAACCCCGGCGTATATGGGTATGATACAATGCCATCAGGGTAAATTCTGGTCGGGTGGAGCCGTCTATATTACCGTAGCTTGTGGCAGCGCTTCTTGCGTCTGTAACGGAGTTTGGGATGTATTTTATCAGTAAACAGTTTCACTTTTCCGCCAGCCATATACAGCATCAACTTCCACCGGAGTATGCCTGTTCCCGGTTGCACGGTCATAACTACGTAGTCGAAATCATCATGCACGCCAAAGAATTGGATGAGAAAGGTTTTGCCTTTGATATTGCGTATCTCAAACCTTTTCAGCGCATCATCGATGATGAACTCGACCATCGCCATTTGAATGATATTTTGCCGGGGTTCACTTCTACCGAAGCCCTCGCCAAATGGCTCTATGACCGTGCAAAGGCTATGTGGCCTGAACATCTTTATTCCATCCGTGTCAGCGAAACGCCGAAAATCTGGGCAGAATACCGGGAAACAGCATAAATGAAGAGCAATAATAACCACAATGGCAACTATCACGACAACCACCATACCGTCGCCACGTCGGACGAATTAACCGCAGGGACAACCCCCAGAATTGATTATCCCGCCGTCGAAGGGTTGGCGCGCGAATTATTGACCGCCATCGGAGAAGACCCGAACCGTGAAGGGTTGCTCGAAACACCGCGCCGCTGGGCGTCGTGGTGGAAAGAATTTATCGAGTATGAGGAAAACCGGACGGATACCGTTTTCGAGTCGGTTACCTCCGATCAGATGGTTGTCGTATCCGGGATGCGCGTTTATTCCATCTGCGAACATCACCTGTTGCCATTCTGGGCAGATGTCTCCATTGGCTACGTCGCACATGGTCAGGTGCTAGGGCTGTCCAAATTTGCCCGGATTGCACACAAGGCCGCCCATAAACTGCAATTGCAGGAGCGGATGATTCACGAAATCGCGGACGAAGTGCAGCGCGTCACGGAATCGCCAGACGTGATGGTTGTTGCCAGCGGCATCCATATGTGCATGGTCATGCGCGGGATTAAGACAGACGCGACCACCACCTCAATGATCACACGCGGAACATTCTCGAACCGGAGCGATGCGCGCGCGGATTTCCTGCGCCTGATCGATCACGGACGCAAGTAGCAACCCAACATAAAGAAGGATAGTGGACGAAAATCTGCCGCACGTATTGAGGAGACTATCACATAGTCACGTCGATTATGCGGCAGTTAGCGTCTTATCCGCAGATTGGGCGAACAGTGAAGTTCTGCGCTCCGTCCGGCGAGCGACTTCGGGAAGTTGAAAGCATCAATCAATAAAGGACAGGAAGTATGTTTCCTCAATTTGAAGAAAGACGCTCCGATTCGCCCTTTGTTGAACGGATTTGGATGACACAGAGCGATGGGGTTACTTCATTTACTTCGATTTCGACGGTCTTCTGGTCAATGGTTATCTCGAAATGGAGAGAGCATATCACGATCAGTCTACACGGCCCGGAAACAGGCGCAACCTGCAAGGAGTTTCCAACCGAAGGGGAATGGTTTGGCATCGCGTTTAAGCTGGGAACCTTTGTGCCTCATATCTCACCGGGTTCTCTCATTGATGGAAATATCGTACTTCCTGCCACATCAGGACGCTCTTTTTCCTTATGTCATTCCACATGGCATTTCCCGAATTATGAAAATGCCGATACGTTTGTTGATCAACTGGTGCGTGCGGGTATCCTCGTGCATGATCCCGCCATAAGTGCCATTCATCAGGGACACTCACAATCGTTGTCATTACGTATGGTTCAGTATCGTGTCCTGCGTTCCACAGGATTATCCCGCAGAACCATCCATCAAATTGAACGCGCCCGCTATGCGACGAGTCTTCTCAAACAAGGGGTGTCGATCTTCGATACTGTCTATGAGGCTGGCTATAGTGACCAACCACATCTCACCCGTTCGTTGAAACACTTCATTGGTCACACCCCGGCTGAAATTCCGACGACCCCCATCATCGCCTTATAACGCCGCGTAAATTGCGTTATTATTCAAGACTTCTCTCCTCTGGCTGTGCTACCATAGCAACACCAACATAATTGATGTGATGGAATACAATTCCGAGGAGGAGATGATGAGCCACGATACTCCGCAGCGTTTATATCTGATGCAGGTTGGGATTATGCCAGAATACCAGATTCCGATTGTGTGCTATCTGGTGCAGACGAGCGATGGCAAAAATATCCTGATTGACACTGGTCTGCCAGTGGTTATGCCTGAAGAAGAATCGGAGTTCGAGAACAGGCAGGACGTTATCGCGCAGTTGGCGAGCATGGGCTTAAAACCAGACGATATTGATACCGTCATCTCGTCGCATTATGATATTGACCATGCCGGAAGACACGCGGCTTTCACGCAGGCACAATATATTGTTCAACGGGTGCATCATCTGGACGCGGCAAGTAACCCGCGTTTTGCGGCCAATCGCCCTCAATGGGATCAGCCGATGGAGCGCATTCGGCTGGTAGACGGGGACACGGAACTGCTGCCAGGGCTGGAACTGATCGAGACCAGCGGGCATGTGCCGGGGCATCAATCGGTGCTGGTGCGGCTGCCCAAAACGGGGGCGATTCTATTGACGATTGACGCTGTACCCTTCGCCGAGGGCTGGACTCGTGACGCGAAGGACGACGGGAGCAACCCGGACGCCGAAGCGATCCGCGCCAGTACGATTAAACTGCTTGATCTGGTGGAACGGGAACAGATCGGGCTGGTGATTTTCGGTCATGAGATGGAGCAGTGGGAAACACTCAAAAAAGCGCCAGCGTTTTACGAGTGAAGATGCAGGCATTGCCTTCTTTCCCGGCTCAGAGTATCGCAGAGGCGTCTATTCGGGAGGGCCTCTGAATAGCATGTTTCCAATGGCCTGAGTCAACATCAGGCTATTCGTGTGTTTTCGTCTTCATAGGCATTCGGGGTATCGTTCATCATGTCGAGTGTCGAATCCGGTTCTGATCCAACTGATGTTTCTACCTCGTCAATCGTCACTGGCCCATTTCCATTCGCTGACCCCTGCGCGGCAGGCATCGCATTTTTGACTTCATTGGCAACATCCGGCGAGAGGTTCGCCTCATCTCGTACTTCTATATTTGAAGTCATTTCGTCGATTTGCACTGCACGCTGAATCGTTGAGCCTGCAAGATGTCGCCGCACCGCGTCATTACCGCTTTGCTGCTGCATTTGCAAAATTGCTTGCTGTGGCTGGGGTAAATCAGCTTGCGATGTCTGAACAGTATTTTGTTCATCATTGAGTATTTTATTTGAAGATGCCGCTGGGCGCTGGAGGTATGTGCGTGTTTTCATAGAAATTCACCTTTTCATAACCATTGTGGGTTTAAGTCTTGGCACACGCCAACCCCTGTGATACAATGCGGCTTGGTCGGGCTTGTAGCTCAATTGGCAGAGCAGGCGCCTTTTAAGTGCAAGGTTCTGGGTTCGAGACCCAGCAGGCCCATATTTTCAAAACCTGATAAGTTCAGGTTTTTTTGTTTTATTTCTCTGTTGCTGATTTGCAAATCAGATTTTCATATACAAAGCATCAGGAAACAATCCCTTATCCACTGAATTATACACTATTAAGGTGAACATGAATCACAGTTGGGCTGCTTCTGATATGGGATATTTAGGTAAGTTTTCCAGCACGCGCGGAAATCTTTACTGGCGCATTGTTTTCTGGCTATTTATGGAATGTATATTTCTGGGTGGTTTTTTCTACGTAGTTCTGATCGAGCCATCAGCACCATCGGGTTCTACGTTGCGGTCTATTGTTGCTACGGTAACGCCTCTATTGTGCCTTTTATGTACCGTACCCGTTACGTTCATGCTTATCAATTGTATAAGACTAATTCGACCCTGTGAAGTGATATACATCTACAAAGAAGGCTTTGCGATTAAATCGAGAAGTGGCAACCTTCGCTCGGCATACAATTGGTCTGAAATTGAGCATATGTCTGGCGATACCAGCTACCGAAATGCTAACTTGGTAGCTGGCACTCTTGTCGTAACTATGGTGAGCATCTTGCTAATTTTTTTCCTTCCAATTGCTCTCGAACTTGGGTTCACAGGCAGAGTCCTCGAAATTTATACTTCTGATCGACAGCACTACATCATAGATCGTCGTTTCCCGAAGCGAAGAGATTTAGCGATCTTGATGAAAAGTACCGCTTCATTTGTTACAGATGATCATGTGGACAGCATATCAAAATTCAAACGATTTACCTCGAAATGAGGTAATCAAGATATAGTGGCTATCGGAAGCGCCAGCGTAAACGTGCTGCCTTCACCGACGCTGCTGCTCACTGCGATATATCCCTCGTGAGCATCGGCAACTGCTCTCGCAACGTATAGCCCTTGACCAAGCCCGCGCGGGTCGATGATCTTGCCTTCCGGCGTGCGTGCCTCGCCGCGATAGAAGCGCTCGAACACATGGGGCAGGTCTTTTTCCGCGATTCCCACGCCACTATCAATCACCTCGATCATCACGCGATTATTCTTCGTTGCGCCGATCCGAATGGTGATAAAACCACCCTTGAGCGTGTAATTCAACGCATTGTCCAGCAAATGCCCAACCGCCCAGCGCAACCGTTGACCATCACCAATCGCGTTGACATGCTCCCGATTGACAACCATCACGCCAACATTTAGTTTCAGCTTGTTGATGCGCGATTCCTCAGCCTTGATTACATCAAACGCGAGTTCATCCAGCGGTACGGTGTCCTTGCGGATAGCGAATGAACCCGAACTAATCTCCGAAATATCCAGCAACTCGATAATCATGTGATCGAGGATAGCGGCATTGCGTCCAATCGCTTCCAGAAACTTGCGTTGTGGCGGGCGATCCGAAGGCTGACTGAGCAAGACATCGCTCATTCCCTTGATCGCCGTGAGAGGGGTGCGCAGTTCATGCGTGACCGCCGTTACAAATTCATCCTTGAGCCGATCAGCGAGTGCCTCTTTGGTGACATCGCGCATCATGATCACTGTACCGAGTGGCATCCCTTCCGGCGTGGAAACAATCGCCAGCGTCGCGCCGATGATTTTGCCGTTCATCTGGACGCGCACCGGTTCGCCAATAATTTCCATTTCGGAAGTGGTCTGTACATAGGTGCGCGCCTCGCTGAACAGTCGCCCCAGGTCGCTATCCCAGAAATTGCGGATGCTCCCCAGGAGTTGCTCTGCCGCGTTGTTGATCAGGACAATACGCCCCTCGTGATCCTGCATCACTACGCCTTCGTTCAGGGTCGCAAAGACAGATTTCAACCGCGCCGCAAGCGTTTCGCTCGCCCGGACACGCGCCGATAGTTCTTTGTTCATAGCGCGCAGGATTGCGCCCGGATCGTTATTTTTTTCCGGTTGTGGTGCGTTTTTGCGCAATCCCAGACTTTGATAGACCCTTCCGAATAGCATTTGCGTAGCATTCCCCAGTGTCTCAATCAGGCCAAGAAAGCTGACAACTTCATTTGATGGGGGCGGCGTGCCTGATTGCGTCCGATTATTCATCCGATTCGCCCTATTTCAAGGGTTTGGTATCCCGGTTTGGTATAGGCGGCTTCGCAGGCGTTGTGCCTTGCGGTGCAGGTTGCGGTGCTGTTGCGTTTGTTGCCGGCGCTGTCGCCTGCGTTGGGGCGGTTGGTGCTGGTGTTACAGGCGCGGTTGGCGGTGGTGTCGGTTGCGCGGGCGCAGCAGTTGACGCTGGCGCTGGCGGCGCGACGGGCGTTGGTATTGCTTGTGTAGGCGGTGTGGGTGGCGGCGTTACAGGCACAGGTGCTGGCGCAGCATTTGCCGGGGCGGCTGGCGTTTGTGGCGCAATTGGTGCGATGGCAGCGGGTTGACCATTCGGCGTGGGCGGTGCTGCTGGTGTGGCAGGCACAGCGGGCGCAGCCGTTAAATTGCTGCGTTTTTCGTCACGGACACGATAGAGGGTCGATTTGAAATCATCCATATCGGGCAATGGCTTTTTGATCAAATGATCGATGCCTGCTTTTTCCTTCATTGAGCTAACTTCGGCATCGGTCAGCGAAAAGGCTGTCATCAGGATGATCGGAATATGTTTAATTTTTTCGGTCTGGCGGATGCGCGCGGCGATCTGATCGCCTGTGTGTCCCGGCATCCGAATATCCATGAGCGCGAGTTCGGGTAAGTCGTGAGTCGCGCCACCATCGACAGTATCCAGCCATTTCCAGGCTGCATTTCCATCCGGGAGCGCCAGCGCGGTTTCGCCCCACAGTTGCATCATCACGGCCACTACCGTGCGAATATCCGGGTCATCTTCAACAAGCAGCCAGGTCACAGTTACACCCTTTGTATGATTTCGTAGGTCTACGGCTACCTTACATAATAACAATGTCAAGGAAGATTGACAATTCGCATCCTGTTACATTCCTGTTTGTGGAAGCAAAAGGACGCACAATAATAGTACGTCCTTTGAAGTTTATTCCGATTGACAAATGCCCACCGACTGGCTATTCCTCGACAAGTTCCAAATCTACGGCTACTGCACGTTTCCCCGCCGCTGCCGCCTGTTTTACGGGAATATCAAAATATAACCGTCCGGCAACTTTCAACTCCGCAATCTGAAAAGCCTGATACGCATCAATTTTGACACGAACCGGTTTATCACTAACATTGGCGACAACGGTCAGGCGCGCGGGTGCGGCAGCCTTATCCGGGGGAACAGTCAATGAAGCCGTACCTGGCTGGATAGCGCCACCAAGCACCTGTATCTTCAGGTCGATAGTCACAGTATCAAGAGCGGGTATGCTGCCATTCGGAGGATCAATTCCGATGAAAAACGACGAAGGCTTACCCAATTCGAGCGCTGCCGGAATTACGGCAGTCAGGCGACGAAGCACCTTTTCCTGAGTATTCTGTTTCTGGTCGGTTTTTGGCGCTTTGTCGTGTTCCAGAAGAGCGGCATAGGCACGCTTGCCTTCGCTCGTACAGCTATAGCCTTTAACTTCGTCAAATTGAATCAGATTGAAATTGATCAGACGCCGAATCGACTTCAAAACAACCCGTTCGCTCATCTGAAGTCCGGTTTCGATGTCGATGGTGCGTGCGGCAGTCTCACGAGCGCCCAGGAAGCGCAGGACATCCAGCATTTCTGGGAGGAGTTTTTGCAGATTAAGGGGCAGCGCCATCATAGCTCCATAGGTCGGCAGAATGAAATAAACTGGTTAGTAGTGTATCAAATGCAAATAAAACGGCAAACCATCGAACCAGTTAACGGCCAAATTGTAAGGACATTGTGAGTTGGCACACATCGGCTTTCGGCAACTTGCGGCAGAAGTTGTAAAAATCTGATAAATTTAAAGATGGAAACAGGAGAGTCTGAATTGACCTCGGCAAACCGTACTTATAACTACCTTTGCATTCACGGGCATTTTTATCAACCCGCGCGTGGCAATCCTGTCACCGATGAAATCGGGGAAGAAAAGGACGCTGCACCTTATCGTAACTGGAACGAACGCATTACCGCAGAATCCTACCGTCCGAACGCAAATGTAGGCAATTTTGAGCGCATGAGTTTCGATGTCGGTGAAGCGCTCATGAAATGGATGCGAACCAACGACCCGGATACCTATAAGCGCATCATCGAATCCAATCGTGTCCATGTCGAGCGGCACGGCATCGGGAACGCGCTGGCACGCCCATTTCACCATGTGGTTCTGCCGTTGCAGCGTCTGCGCGACAAACGCACGCTGCTCCATTGGGGGCGCTACAGCTTTCGGCAGCGCTTTGGTTTTGAACCGCTGGGGCTATGGTTGCCGGAAATGTCATTTGATCTGGAGACGTTGCAAGCGGTGCGTGCCGCTGGCTTCACCTATACCATCATTTCACAACAACAGGTTTATGATCGGCTCGAAGGCGGGCCGTACTGGGTTGACCTGGAAAATGGCGAAAGACTCGGCGTTTTCATCCGCAACGACGGACTTTCCGATGATCTTTCGTTCAATATTAGCGGGGTGGGTGGCGCGGGTCACTGGGCGCGGAGCGTCCTGGGTAGCCGACGCAGCGGTGCAGCGCCATTGACGCTGATTGCCGTTGGTGGGGAAACCTTCGGACACCATCACCTCGGTGAAGAACAATTTTTGCGCTGGCTGCTGCAAAGCGAAGCATCTTCAGTTGGCTATAAGGTCGTCACGCTGAATCAATATCTGCTGGATAACCCGCCACAGGAGACCATTGCTGTGAAAATGTTCAGTTCGTGGAGTTGTCCGCATGGCGTCGCGCGCTGGGTCACTGGTTGCGACTGCACACCCGGCGACAATACGTGGAAAGCAGCCTTGCGTCGGGCGCTGGATAACCTTTCCGCAGATGTTGCGGAACTTTATCAGGACGCTGTTCGTCCATATGGTATCAATCCCTGGGCGTTGCGGGATGGGTACATTCGCGTGATTCTGGAAGAGATGGACGCGAACACCTATCTACAGGAAATGATCGGTGGTCTGACGACGGAATCGGAGAAGCGTATTAACGGGTTGCTGCGGGCGCAGATGCTGCTCCTGCGTTCCTATAACAGCTTTACATTCTTTTATGAGAGTCTGGATCGCGCCGAACCGCATTATGCACTGGCAAATGTAGCGTATGCGATTCAACTGGCGAAGGAAGCGACAGGCACTGATCTGGGGCGACGCTTCCGCAATGAACTGTATATCGCACGGAGTAAAAACTTCGGTTTGAATGGTCAGCAGCTATATGATCAGGTGGTTGGAGAATACTTCCCGCCGCCTGCTCCAGAGGAGATGCCGGAAGCAACGACATGAACATTGTACAGCTTATCGGAGGGTCGGGCGCAGGCAAATCGGCAATCGCACAACGATTGATCGATTTATGGCCGGGGCGCGCGACGGCGCTCCGCACCAACCGCTATTTGCGGGATAGATTGCCCACCGATGGTCCGGATTTCCTGATGCGCCCCGATAGTGTCGATTGGCCTCTGGTTCGCCTGCATATCGAAATGCTGATGCACGGGGATCGTGCCGTTATGCCAGACTACAACTGGCAGACCGGGCGCAGACTTCCGCCGCGTCTTTCGCGCACGGCGGGACTTGATCTTTCCCCGACGAACCTGCTGTTGATCGAATCGCTGCATTTTGTGCCGGGGCTGGATTCTGTGAAAATCTTCATCCAGACGCCTCTGGAAGCGCGTCGGGTGGCTGTCGAAAAGCGGGATATGGAGTTGCAGGGAAATTTTGCCGAGCATTTCGATACCGTCACCGAACCGGGCTATCAGCGCTATACTGCTCCCCTCTGTGATGAGTGTGACTACGTATTGGATGGAACGGCTTCGCTGGATGTCGTTGTCAGCGAAACACAGCGTTACCTTTCTTCGCTTTGGGGAGGGTGGGATTAGGGTTGGCAAAGTGAACTAATTCCCCTTTGCCCGTGTATCTCTTCCACAAGCTGGCGATTAGTCTTCGGATAACCTGTAATCTGTGCGATATTTGAAAAAATCCGTTACAATCAGAAAATCGGTGGAGGATATTGAATGTCCCTGCGAAGCCTGTTAACGGCGAACCCGGTCACGATCAAGGAACTGCGCGGCAGAATGCGCGGTCTGCGTGCCTTTGCCGTGATGACAATCTACCTGACCCTCATGGCGGGCTTTGCGGTCACGCTCTATGTTTTGTACGGCTCCGCGCTAACCGTTTCCGGCGGCGTGGCACAGGGCGGTACGATAGGGCGCACTCTCTTCACTGGCATTGTCGGGATCGAACTTTTCCTCGTCACCTTCATTGTTCCGGCGTTTACGGCGGGCGCTATCACGGGCGAACGCGAACGCCAGACCTACGATTTGCTGCGGACAACGTTGCTTGCGCCGCGTGCTTTCGTCGTCGGGAAATTACTCTCAGCGCTTTCTTATGTGTTTTTGCTGCTCCTCGCGGCGATCCCGCTTCAAAGCATCGCGTTTCTGTTTGGCGGTGTGACCATTGATGAAATCTTTCTGTCGTTCATCATTTTGCTGGTGACGGCAATCGCACTTGGCACAATCGGCTTATTCTTCTCTGCAATCATGAAACGCACGCTGACCGCCAGCATCGCCACCTATGGGTTTGCGCTGGTCGTCACGATTGGCCTGCCACTGATCATGATTATTCTGTTGAGCGTGGTCGGGCCGTTTATTGTTTCGCTGTTCAGCGTTCGGACAGGTACAAACCCGACTGTCGCGCCGACGCTACCCGCGCAGATTCAAGCGGTGCTGTGGTATGGATTAGGGTTTCTGGTTAGCACCAACCCGCTGGCAACCGCTTTTTTCACGCAGGATTTGTTGATCACCCGCCAGGCTGTTGGTACTTTTACTGTAACGGTTTCCAGCCCCGGTTCGACGATCACCATCCCGCTGATTTCCCCCTGGATTGTATTTTCGATACTGTATCTGATCATTTCGTTTGTGCTGCTTATTGTTACCGTCCGACGTGTGAGTAAAATTGAGGGCGAACCGGAATAACCATGAAAAATTCTGCCCCCCTGAACCCCTTGCAACAACTGGATCGATTGATCCGCCGCTGGGAACGCCGTTTACGCGCCGTTCAAAGTGCGGTCTGGATACCGCGCGGTGTAATTGTGGGCGCGATCATTGCTGTCATTCTTGGCATGTGGTCGCGGTTTCGGCCTTTCCTGTTGCCAGCCCAGTTGACAGCAGTCAGCGCCGCGCTGTTCGTGATCGGTGGTCTGATCGCGCTGGCGGCGGTCTGGATATGGCCTCGTTCGCGCATCACCTCGGCGCGGTTCTTTGATCATGTGTTCGGCCTGCGGGAGCGTGTCAGCACCGCGATTGAACTGGGCGGCGCGAATCTGGATCAGATTGGCGATTTGCAACTCGTGGATACTCTGGATCGCGCGAAGGAAGTGCAGCCGCGTTTGCATCTTCCATTCCGGCTCCGGCAGCGGGACTGGATCGCACTGCTGGCGCTCTTCATCTTCGTATTGGCATTGATCGCTATCCCGAACCCACAGTCGGTTGTGATCGCGCAGCAGAACGCAATCACTACAGCCGTAAAGGAAGAGATCAAGCAACTCGAAGAACTAAAGAAAGACATC
>CAYSOC010000079.1:0-3710 GCA_964432445.1 uncultured Anaerolineaceae bacterium | reverse complement strand
ATCGAGAGCAAATCTGACCTCACGCCGGAACAAAAGGCCGAACTTTCCAAGATCATTGACGACACGATCAAGCGGCTGCAACAGCAAAATATCACCAAGCCGGAAGCTGTCGCCGCGCTTGCCGATGCACAGCAGAAATTCCTGCAAAACCAGACACAACTCAGCGCCAACCAGTTGAAGGATTTGCAGGCGGCAGGGCAGGCGCTCGGTCAGAACGCCGCCAGCCAACAGGTCGGACAAGCCTTGCAAAATGGTAATCTGGCACAGGCGGCGCAATCGCTGCAAAACCTGTCCAATCAGTTGAATCGGCTCGACCCGAATCAATCGAAGGCGCTTGCAGACGCGCTGGATAAATCTGCCGATTCGCTGGATAAGGTCAACCCGGAAGCCGCCAAAGCGCTCCGTGACGCCGCGAACGCACTCCGCAATGGCGACAAGGCGGGAGCGCAAAAAGCTCTCCAGAATGCTGCCAATGCGCTGCGCAACCAGCAGAACCAGATGAACCAATCGGCAATGTCGCAGGCCGCGCAAAATGCCGCGCGTGCCGCGTCACAAAGCCAATCGGATATTGCGCAGGCAGGCGGTGGTACAAACCCCGGACAGCAGCCACAAAACACAAACGGCGACCCGAATCAAACGCTGGCTCAAAACGGTCAACAGGCCGGACAGCCCCAGTTGATCCAGAAGTCGCAGGGTAATCCGCAACAGAACCCACAACAAAATCCGCAGCAGAATCCCAATGGCAACCAGAATGGCAATGCCCAACCCCCGGCGGGCAACCAGCCAGGACCAAACGGGAATCAGGGGCAGCCGCAAACCGGTCAAACGGGCGGCGATCCGCAATCTGGCGACCAGAACGGCAATGAAGGCAACCCCGGCAATCCCAACGGTGGGAATCAGAACGGAAACCAGCCAGGCAACGGGAACCAGCCGGGACCGGGCAATAATGGTCAACAGCCGGGGCTTGGTCAGGGGCAAGGCCAGAACGGGAATATTGATGGCGGCGTCCTTCCCGGTCAAGACGGTGGCGGGCCGGGAACATCTCCCGGTAATGGCGGCAATAGCCAGAATCCCGGTAACGCTGTACCTGGTCCAAATTCGCGTGGTGCGGGTCAGGGGAATGGTGGTCCAGGAAGCGATGTGACCACAGGCAACCCGAATACAATTCGTCCCGGCGATATGCCGAATAGCAATACGCCGGGTGGCGATAACAGCCTGGTACAGAATGAGCGCGTCTTTGCTCCGTCCTTCATGGGCGGGCAGGGTGGTCAGAACCTGAATCCACAGGGGAATGGCGGCGATCCCGGCGCACTCACCAACCAATCGACATTCATTGATCCGACAACGGGAACGTCTATGGTTCCTCTTGGCGATGTGGTAGCAGCGGCAGCAGCACAAGCCGCCAGCGCAATGGATGCAGATTACGTCCCTATCGGCTTGCGTGGGGTCATCCATGACTACTTCAGCGGCCTCCAGCCTGCGAAATAAAGTCTTGTTCCTCATTCTGGCGTTCGTTCTAGTGGGGTGTATCCAGCCGGATGCACCCTATCCGGGCGGATCGCCTGCGGATACGCGCACCCCTATTTTCCCGCCAACATCGGCAAACGGTGGACAAGGCGGGATTCCAACAGCAGTTATCTTTCCGACAATGGCGTCGGGAACAGAAATTATGTCGCCAACAAACGTCACCTTGCCCACATTCCAGCCAAGCCCGTTCACTCCGCTAGCAACGCAACCATCAATTCCACCAACAGCATTCATTCCCACCAGCGCGGCAACGCCTGAACCAGCCTTGTTCATCTGGGGATTTTTCCCCGTCGGACCGGAACAGGTTGCAGTGATGTTTTATCAGGGCGCAAACGCGACGCGCTGTGTACGCTATATCTATCGAAACAAGGTGATTGAGCGCTGTCCACAGACAGGACAAACGCTGGTCACGGTGACAGGTGTGGAAGAAGCCGCCAACAAACAGCAATACACCATCGTTGCCGGACGCACCTTCAGCGACACGATACGCACCGTCACGATAGAGTTTGTGGATGGGACAAGCCAGCCGCTTTCGACCAATGCTGGTGGCTATGTTGCGGTGATTCCCGGCGTCAAGCAGCCGATTCGCGCCGTGCCGATTGATCAGAGCGGGAATACGGTTGGCGGGGTTGTGCCGATCCGATGATTAGCTATGTCTCAGGCGATCTATTAAAGAGCAACGCCCAAACGCTGGTGAACGCGGTCAACACCGTTGGTGTAATGGGTAAAGGAATCGCATTGGCATTCAAGCAGGCCTACCCGGAAATGTTCACGCAATATCAGGCGCTTTGTGCGGCAAAACAATTGGAAATCGGAACGCTCTGGCTCTACAAATCGCCTGAAAAACGGGTTTTGAACTTTCCAACCAAAATCAACTGGCGTGACCCATCCAAAATTGAATATATCGAAACGAGCTTGCAAAAATTTGTTGAAAGTTACGCCGGGATGGGTATAACGTCTATTGCCTTTCCGCGTTTGGGATGTGGAGCAGGCGGTTTGGATTGGGAACAGGTGCGACCACTCATGGAACGCCATTTGCAACCTCTCCCGATAGAAATACAAATTGTGCATTTAGGGAACTAACAGGATTATTGGAATGAACACAGCAAACATTTCTGATGGCTTGAGCGTCGAAGACTTCCGCGAGAGCGCCAATCAAATCGTCGCAGAGGTCAGCAAAGTGATCGTTGGGCAGCAGGAAGTCCTGCGTCACGTCCTGATTGGTGTCATCGCTGGTGGGCATGTCCTGCTCGAAGGCGTCCCCGGACTTGGCAAGACAACGCTGATCCGCGCGATTGGTGAAGCCTTGCATCTCACCTTCTCGCGTATCCAGTTCACGCCGGACTTGATGCCCGCCGACATCACCGGGACGAATATCATGGAGGACGACGAACACGGACGGCGTGTTTTCCGCTTCCAGACCGGCCCGGTCTTTGCAAACCTCGTGCTGGCAGATGAAGTCAACCGCGCCACACCAAAGACCCAATCTGCACTGCTCGAAGCGATGCAGGAAAAGACGGTCACATCCGGCAAGCAGACCTATAAGCTGGATCGTCCGTTTTTCGTGCTGGCGACGCAAAACCCTCTCGAAATGGATGGCACATATCCGCTACCAGAAGCACAACTTGACCGCTTCATGTTCAAGGTGAATGTTGAATATCCAAGCGCGACGGAACTGGTAGACATTCTGAGCCGGACGACAGGCTCCGCGATGGGCGATATTCATCAGGTGGTTGATGGTGCGCGCGTAATTGCGATGGGCGAACTGGCGCGCGGCGTCCCGATTGCGACGCACGTCTCCGATTACGTAGCGCGGCTGATTGTCGCCACACAGCCGGAACACGCCACAACCGACATGGTGCAGCGTTATGTACGCTACGGCTCAAGCCCGCGTGGTGCGCAGTCGATCATCATTGGTGCGAAGATTAACGCGCTGCTCTCCGGGCGCTATAACGTTTCGTTTGACGATGTGAAGGCGATTGCACCCGCTGCACTGCGTCACCGTCTGCTGCTCAATTTCGAGGCGCAAGCCGAAGGTATCACAACCGAAGATGTGATCAAGGAACTGCTCGGCAAAGTATCTGAACAGGGCAAGTAGTTAAACCTGCGTGCGACTTTCAGACCCGGCACTAAAGCACCGGGCTATGAGCAAAAGAAAAGTATTGTTTGCGCTCTGCTCACTT
>CAYSOC010000078.1:18321-29467 GCA_964432445.1 uncultured Anaerolineaceae bacterium | reverse complement strand
GCTTCCACACTTCGGCAAATATACGCTGACTGTCGGTACGCGCACCTATCGTCGTAACGGCGGAGATTTCCGGCTTGATCTGAATCTGACTACCCCTTATACGAAAATTGGTTTCGACAAAGAGGTAATCGGAACGATTGACAACCAGACGCCGCTGCGTGTCTATCAGTTCGACGCGATCACGGGTCAGATCGTTAGTCTGAGTGTCCGTGCTGATTCGGGCAGTTCGCTGGAAAACAATCTCGGTTTGCTTGCGCCGAGTGGCAGCCTGATCACATTCGCGGCTTCCAATGACGGCAACAATCATGTTTCCAGCATTGAATCGCTGCAACTCCTCGAAAGCGGGACGTATACCGTGCTGGTGATGCGCCCCGGCGCGCAGGGAGGAGACAGCGCTGGACGCTTCAAACTCCTTCTCAAATTGCTCTCCGATACGACACCGCTGACATGGAAACCACCCGCAAAAGGGACTTATGGAAGCGGGGTACTTGGCGAATTTGCAGCGCAGGAAAGCCATCGCTGGCAGTTCGACGCCCAAATCGGGGATGTGGTTCAGATTCGCCTTGAACGCATTTTTGGCGAAGGTGCGCAAGCCATCGGGGAACTGCTCGATCCCGAAGGGCAATCTGTAAGATCAATGACTGCTGCCGGCGCGCAAGGTGTCTATCAGCTTAACAAAACCGGTACTTATACCGTCAGCGTCAACGGCGCAAACAGCCAATACTCGCTGTACTGGAAGTTCCTCTATAGCCAGCCACCTATCCCGGATTTTCTTGTTTACAACGACAAGGAATTTTCCAGCCGCCTGTCCGGGAAAGCAGCTACAACGTTGCAGATTGCAGGCAAGACGGGCGATCAGGTCAGCCTTCTGATCTACTGGAATCCCGGCGTTGACCGTGCTATTTCGGTCATATGGAAAGCACCGGATGGCACAATCACCAATATCCCGCTTATTGAGCCAGCGCTAACCTCGGCAAAGTTCAACGCGCGCTTGACCGCCAGCGGGACGTATCAGATCACGATTGCGAATCAGTCTCCGACGGACATTACCTATCACATCAGCGCACAGGCTACCGTACCCGCACCAACAGCAACCCCGCCAACGATCAGCCTGACCAGCGGTCAGATTGTGACCGGAAACCTGACCCCGCAAGGTGTGCAGGTCTATCGCTTCCTCGCACGCGCAAACCAGAGCGCGTACATTGCACTGGAAATGACGACGGGCGTATCGCCACAGGTTCAAGTCCAGCGCCCGAATGGGGAAATGCTGCCGAGTACGAATACTGTCAGCGATGGCTATAACACGTTACAGGTTCCGCTTCCCGAAGATGGACAGTATTCGGTGAGTATCGTCAGTCAGGGCAGCGATAGCTCCGGGCCATTCCGGTTTAGTTTTGCGCTAATCAACAGTCGGGCGTTGCCAACGCCAACCATCGAGGCCACTCTTTCGGCAAGAAACAGTCCGCTGGAATTGACTGCAAACGTCCCGGTTCAAGGATCGCTGAACACCGCAGGTGAAGCGTTGTATAGCTTTGCTGGCAAACCCGGTCAAACGGCGTTGATTTCGCTGTATCTCCCTGCGTTGCTGGCACTGCCACCCGTCGGAGCGACGCCAGCGCTTGGCCCGACGCCTTCCCCGACGCTTGTGCCGCCGTTCTATATGACGATAACCGTCTATTCGCCAAATGGTAGTTTTGTTGCCGAGGCCGCTTCGGGCGGTGGATCGGATCGTACCGCGCCGCTTTTGCAAATTCCTCTGGATGCTGAAGGGCAATATATCGTTTCGGTACGCGGACGCGGCATCACGAACGCCAGCAGGAAATTCTATCTGACGGTGATCCGGGTTGCGCCGGATGCTACGCCGACGATTTCGCCCTTGAACTTCCTGCCCTTCGAGGATGTGCAAAAAGCAACTGTGCGTCCTGGCGAGTCGGTGGAATGGCGCTTCCAGCCAAAAGGCCGTACCACGTTGTTTGTCGTGCGTCCGCGTCCCGGTTCACAGCTACGCGCGCAGATCGATGTATATACGCGCGAAGGGTTGCTTGAAGCCACTGCAAGCGCCGAAAAATCTGGCGACGAGATACGCTTGCCGATTCCCAAATTGAGCAGCACGCAGGATTATCGTATTATCATCCGTTCGCTGGATCAAACCAGTGGCGAATATACGCTATATGCGGCGGGTTCGCTCAACGGGATTGTCGTCTTTGGGACGAAAAACCTGCGGATTAATGCGCTGGCTGGCCCGGATGCAAAACAATTTGGCGTTCAAACGTATCTCTATGGCAACTACTACGAAGCGTTTGGACGTAGTGCCGATGCCCAATGGTTGATGGTACGCAACCCGGAAAAAACGCAGCGTGTGCAGTATATCTGGGTGCGCATTCAGGATGTGGCGATTCTCTATGGAAGCGTGAATGGGTTGCCTGTGGAGCAGGCAGTCAAATAAAATCCTGATTTGGCAGACCCGGCGCTAAAGCACCGGGCTATACTCAAAGAGAGGGATGCAAACATAAGTTTCTATCGACAGTATGAGACAATTGCCGATAGTCAGAGACTGTCTGAAAAGGAATGACCCCTATCCCCTGCCCTTTCCCCGCCAGCAGGGAAAGGGAGCAACGCACGACGGTCTGGAAGTTCCTCCTCGCCAGCGGGGAGGAATTTAGGGTGGGGTCTATTGAATTTCTCGGACAGTCTCTTAGGCAAGAGTTAATCTCCTCCGAACGTTCGCCCACTTTTTGGGTTTAGCCCGGTGCTTCAGCGCCGGGTTCGGGAAATAAACCATTCCTTTGCGATTATTGTTTCCCTCACGCTATACTTGGAGTTATTAAATTCCAACACTCATGAGATAACTTCGCCGATGGATAGCGGCAGACCAGAGCTTCATCGCAGTAATATTTTTTCCCGATTCCGTAACTGGTTGTGGCAGGAAACGCCGTCAGCACCGCAACCAAAAATCAAGTCGCGCGTAGACCGTTATCGGTTGCGCAAACGTTCGCTGCCCAACGACTATCCCGCCGCAGAGCGCCGCCGTGCGATGGATTACTGGAAAGGGGCGTGTGCCATTTGCGGACGTCCCGCCGGGTTGTGGCATACCGTCGTTCTGGATCACTGGATTCCGCTTTCACACCCGGATTGCCCCGGCACAATCGCCACCAACATGATCCCGATGTGTCACGGTAACGATGGCTGCAATAACCACAAGCACGCCAAAGCGCCAGAACAATTCCTGATTCAAACGATGGGCAAACGCAAGGCACGCAAGAAGCTCGAAGAGATCGAATATTTTTTTAAGTGGATGGAAAACCCCGCAGTGGAGCGCGCCAGTTGTCCCTATTGCGGCAAACCCGTCTACTATTCACAACAGGATGATGTTTGGGAATGCAACTACTGTCAATCGACAGGGATATTGGTCATGCAATCAGGCGAATGAGCCTAGCGTTGTGATTCCGCGTAGGCTTGTGCGAGTTCTGCCGCTGTTAGTGCGTTATTCGGAAGTTCGCGGGCGATCACCCCTCGATTCAGGATGACGATCCGATCACAGAGCGTTACGGTACGTTCCAAATCGTGGGAGGTGATCAGGATAGTCCGTCCAGCAGCTTTCTGCTCACGAATGATTGTATCCAGCATCGTCGCGCCATCGACATCCAATCCGGTGTATGGCTCATCCAGAAGCAATACATCGGGTTCGTGCAGCAATGCCCGCGCGATCCCCAACCGCTGTTGCATCCCCCGGCTGAACGCTCCCGCCAAATCGTTTGCACGCTTGAGCAATCCTACCCGATCCAGCGCGGCAGGGATGCGATCCATCTCTATGCCATATAGTCGCGCAAAGACAGTCAGGTTTTCGGACGCAGTGAGGTCGTCATAGAGCAGCGGCAGGTGACCAAGATAGCCGAGATGGGATCGAATCTTCCCCGCTTCCTTCGGTAACGTCCATCCGCCGATTTTCACCTCACCGCGTGTCGGGCGACTGAGCGCGGCAAGGATGCGTATCAATGTTGTCTTGCCGCTGCCGTTCGCACCAAGCAGCGCTACACATTCGCCACGCCCAATGGCTATCTCGACACCGCGCAAAATCGGACGAATGCCGAATGTTTTTACCAGCCCCTGTACCTGAATCATGAATCAGCGGTATTCACGCGCCAGCGCAGCAAGGCCAGCGTACCGATCACGATAAACAGGACAACCACAACGGCAATAATCGCCAGCGCGGGACTGAAGCCCGAAATTACTGGCGCAACCTCGCGGTTTTTTGCTTCTCCTTCGAGGGTGTAGATCAGGCGCTTACCGTTTTTCAGTACAGGCTTATCAATGGTGAAGACCGCCAGATCGCGGTTTGTATCCTGGGCAATAGTACGAGATACCTGAAAACTCAGCCCTTTGGCAACGATCCCTGCGTCTACTGGAAGTGTGATACGCAATTGCCCGATTGGGTATTGGTAATCCCGGTCAATCGGTGCGCCTTGCGTATAGGGGATTTGGTAGGAGAAAATAATATCCTGCGGTTGACCGGGCATGATCGCTTTTGTATCCTGCACAATCGGTGCATTCGGGTCGCCACCGATGAAAAATCGGGTCGTTGGCAGGGTATTGAAGGCAATCGCACGTGCGCCAATCGGCAATGGAATCACCGCGCTGATAAAGCTGTTGTCCGGCGCTTTTTGGTCGGTCTGATAGAACCTGTCGCCCTGATTGACCAGTGTCACCGTCTCCAGAATGCGCATCACGCCCGGCGAAACGAAACTCAACGCCTGCTGATTTTGAGCAATCAGGATTTTTTCCGGGTTATTGGTGCGGGCATAGAGCGTAATCGGGAGTTCTGCTGGTGGTGCTTTCCCATCCCATGTCAGGGGAAGCGATCCCTGCGTTATTCCAGCATATTGGGTTGTCACAACATACAAATCGTTGGGCTGAATCGGGACGTTCGCAAAGCTATAGCGCCCTGTGCTGTCGATCTTCGTATCAGCGGTATAGGCTTCGATGATGGCGTCGGACGAACCCGCTACTTTTTTGGGGTCGCCGCGAAATACCGAAAGTTTATAGACCAGCGGTTCGGTGACTTCGACGTTCGCCGTACCCATGTAGACCGGGCCGCCGATAGTAAAACCGGATGCAGCAGGTGTCGCAGTTTGGGCATGAACGGGAATAGCAATGAGGAGAAAGGCCGTCAGCAGAACGGCCTTGAGCAGGGAGTGTTGATTACGCAAATTGATCAGGTCTGTTTAGGTACTTCGGCCTGATATTTCGACGGACACTTGAGCAGGATTTCATCGGCATAGAATGTGCCATCCTCGTCAAGGCGTCCGGTCAAAATCGCCTGCGCCTCATTTTGGAGCAGATCGGGCATGGCCTGATTCTTCACAATAACCTTCAAGCGCCTGGCATTCGGGTCATTGACCGATTTATTAAGCGCCTTCGCCAGGCCACCTTCGGTATTCAGTTGATTGATGTCATCGGTCAGGTGTGCCATTGTGAAGGTGAAGTAATTCGATTCGGCGTGATTTTCGATGGTACTACCAATGACTGCGCCGCTGATCTTCACTACTTTGCCTTTGAGTTCCGCGCGCGAAAGCAGCGAATCGACGGTCATGAAATAGCGCCCGCCTGCTACCGTCCCGCTGATCAACAGGAAGCCAACTACGCCAATCAGAAGTACACCAACGATAGCAAACTTCCAGCGATCAACTGAAGACCGCACATCTGCCGTTGCCGCCGATTTTTCCCAATTCATCTCAGCCATTGTTTACTGCTCCTCATCATCGCGGATGAGTTCATCATCTTCCATATCGAAATTGCCGGCACGCACGGGCATCATCCGTCCATAAATGGTCAACCCGACCAGGCCGATTGCAGCGAGGCCGATAAGCAATAGCAACAATCCCAGCCCTTCGGGGGTGGAAGACGCAACGGGTTCGGTTTGGGCGGCAAATGTCGCCATACCCGGCAGTGTCAGGGCAATCAATGCAACGGTTGCGATTATTTTGAAGGTTCGTTTATGGGTCATGGCAACCCCTTTTTTGATGTTCCAAACATGCTTCTATTGTGGATCAATCGGGCAGAATCGGCAATAGTCACGAAGGTTTGACAAGAATTTTTTGGCTTAATATAATGTCTCTCACTTCCCGTTAATGTTTAGTATTGTTAGCCCCGGAATAAAAAATGGATCGTCAGATTAAGCCGCAACAGGCCAACGGACGTAAGGTTGTGCCTCTTTCACCAGATAGCGGACACATCCCTCAAGCTCCACCCCCACCCGATGAAGCCTACTGGAAAGCCCTGCTCTCGGAGAGCGAACTCAGCGTCATCACGCCCGACACCGATGATTCTGCACAGGATTGGGATGAATATGGCGACTGGATACCAGCCGCGAGAACGCTGCCCCTCGAACGCGAAGCGCAGGACTGGGAGATGGCAGAGACGCTTTTCAATGAAGACCATACGGTGGAATTAACTGTAGTCGGCTATAACCGGGGCGGTCTGCTGGTAGAATGGCACAGTTTGCGCGGATTCGTCCCCGCCAGCCAGTTGATCGATAGCGGTAGCACCGCCGAACAGCAAAACCGTCGCCAATATCTTCTGGCGCGCGTTAACCAGACGCTGGTTCTGCGGATTATCGAACTGGATCGCGCTCAAAATCGCCTGATTCTTTCCGAGCGCGCGGCACAGGTGCGACCCGGCACACGCGCCACTGTCCTCGATAATATCCATCCCGGTGGCGTTGTTGGCGGGCGTGTCACAAATTTATGTGAATTTGGGGCATTTGTCGATCTTGGTGGACTGGAAGGGCTGATCCATATCAGCGAATTAAGCTGGGGCAGAGTCAGCCACCCGCGCGATATTCTGCGACGCGGGCAGGAAATCCGCGCCTATGTGATGGATGTACAGCGTGATCAGGGGAGAATCGCGCTGAGTATCAAGCGGTTGCTTCCCGATCCCTGGCAGACTGTCGCCAACCGCTATCAGGTTGGGCAGATTGTCGAGGGCGTGATCACGAACATTGTAGATTTTGGCGCGTTTGCCTGTGTCGAGGAAGGACTGGAAGGACTAATCCACGTTTCCGAACTGGCAGAGGGTCATTTCCTGCATCCCCGCAACGTTGTACAGGAAGGGGATCGGGTACACGCGCGCATCCTGAACATCGACGGGCGCAACCGCCGTTTGGGGTTGAGCCTGCGCGACCATCATCCCGATATTGCGGTATATGCAGACGAGGCGGAATAACTGCGCCACTTTTCAGCAGCCCGGTTAGCGGTTATCATTTCTCCGTTTTGATGATCGCGTAAACTGGAATTTTAATGCGAATTACGATAGAAGGCAGCCAGCCCCTGCGCGGGCGGTTCAAGGTGAGCGGGAGCAGCAACGCAGCCATTGCGCTGATTGCTGCTTCGATGTTGACCGAAGCGCCCGCAAAAATTTCCAATGTGCCGAACACTACCAGTACGCAGGCGATTTTGAATATCGCGGCTGCGTCCGGGCTGGAGGTTTCGGTTGGAGAGCCGGGGCAATATACCCTCAAGACGCCACAAATTCTCTCGCGGAAACTGGATCGCGCCCAGAATGCGGCGAGTGCCGGGGCGATTCTGCTCCTTGCGCCGATGTTGGCACGGCGACAGTTTGCCCGGATGGAACTGGATGTGCCGTTGAGCCGTTATAACACACACCTGACGGCGCTCCGTGACCTCGGCTGCACAGTCAAAGCTGCCGATGGTGTGGTTGATTTTGAATTGACCCGCTGGCAAAAACACGAAATCGTGTTGACACAGACCAGCGTCACCGCCACTTCGATGATTGCCATGCTTGCAGCTACCTGTGGGCAGGAAACGATCATTGTGAACGCCGCCACCGAACCACACGTCACCGATTTGCTGCTCTTTCTGGTGTCGATGGGCGCAAATATTCAGGGCATCGGCTCGAACCTGTTGCGGATCAAGGGCGTAGAGGGTTTGCGCGGTGCTTCGGCAATTGTGTCCCCGGATCATATCGAAGCAGCGAGTATTGCGGCGTTGACCGCACTCACTGATGGGCGCGTAATTGTCGAAGGCATCCGCGCCGCTGACCTGACGCTCATTTTGAAGGTTTATGAACGGCTTGGCCTGCGCGCCGATATTGATGAAGATACGCTGAATGTGGTTGCCGCGCGTCCACAGGCGATCAGCGAACGGGATGAAGATGTTGATCTGGAAGTGGCAACTGCGCCCTGGCCGGGTTTCCCTTCCGATCTCGCGGCGGTGGCAACAGTGGTTGCGACGCGCGCACAGGGTACGGTGTTAATTCACGAGAAGATGTACAGCAATCGCCTGCTCTTTGTAGATAAATTGAACGCGATGGGCGCGCAGATTGTGCTGTGCGATCCGCACCGCGCGATTGTCATTGGCCCGACACGCTTGCAGGGCGAATATATTGATAACCCGGACGTGCGTACCGGGCTGGCGATGCTCGGCGCGGCGCTCTGTGCCGAAGGGAAAACCACTATTGATAACGCCGAAGTTTTTGACCGCACTTTTGAATCGGTGATCGCAAAACTTGTCGCGCTCGGCGCTGCGATCAAACAGGGATGATGAATGCCATTGATTGACGGATTGGAATTGAACATAAAAGTGCAGGGTACGGGTGCGCCCGTCCTCGCGCTACATGGTTGGGGCGCTAGCATCGCCAGTATGCAGATGGTGATGGATCGGCTGGCTCCGCAAGGCTATCAGGTTCACGCGCTGGATTTTCCTGGCTTTGGGCAAACGCCTCCCCCGCCGGAAGCGTGGGGCGTGCCGGAATATACGCGGTTCGTTGTACATTATATGGACTCTATCGGATTGGAACGCGCCAACCTGATCGGGCATAGCTTTGGCGGGCGCGTGAGCATCGTCATGGGTGCGGATTATCCCGAACGGGTCAGGCGTATTGTCCTGACGGACTCTGCCGGCGTCATCACGCCGCCAAGCACCAAATCGTTGATGCGCCAGTCTGTCGGGCGTGCGGTCAAAGGGGCGCTCTCGCTCCCCGGTCTGACCGTTTTCAAGCCTGCGATGGAACAATGGTATCGGGATCGCTATGGCAGCGAAGATTATAAAAATGCCGGAGCGCTCCGCGAATCTTTCCTCAAAATAGTGAACGAAGATTTAGTGCCATATGCCGCACGGATCAAAGCCTCTACGTTGCTGGTCTGGGGCGATCTCGATCAGGATACCCCGCTTTGGCAGGGACAAATCCTGGAAAAAACGATCCCCGATGCCGGGCTGGTTGTATTCAATGGAGCAGGCCATTTCGCCTATCAGGAGCGCATCGCTGACTTCATCCGCATCGTACACACATTCTTTAAGGGTGAATGATGGAACTTCCAGCAATTATCATTGCACTAATTGGCAGTGTTGCGGCGTGCTGGCGTGCCTATAAACTGGCACGATTCTTCCAGTTGGAAGGCTACGATTACAAACGCTTCGGGCGCTGGTGGGCGCGCAACCTGCCGCTAACACTTGTCTGGTTCCCACAGGGCGAAGTCAAGCAAACCTTCACACGAACACAACGCGCCATGCGTATTGTGATCACTTCGTTTGTGTTGCTCATTGCGTTTATTGGCGGTGGGACAATCGGCGGCATAGTTTCCGCAATCATTTTTGCGATTATTGGTTATCTGCTTGTTCCGCTGACGCTTCCGATTGCCAACCTGCTGATGTATCCGGTAGAGGCGACACTGCGACAGGGCTTCCTGCGCAAAGCAAAAATGACGCTCAGGCGCGCGAACCCCAAAGTGATCGCCATCACTGGTAGCTATGGCAAAACAACCACAAAGGAATATACAGCACACCTGCTCGGCGCACGCTATCGCGTCCTCAAAACGCCGAAAAGTTACAACACGCTGATGGGTGTCTGCAAGGTTATCAACGAAACCTTGTCCAAAGATCAATCGTGTGATTATTTCATTGTAGAGATGGGCGCATACGTCCCCGGCGAGATCGCCGCCATTTGCCGACTGTGCGAACCGCAAATCAGCATGGTGACAGCGGTTGGCCCGATGCACCTCGAACGCTTCGGCAGCATTGAAAACACCGCACGCGCCAAATATGAAATCATTGAAGCCTTGCCCAAAGATGGTGCAGCAGTATTCAATCTGGACGATCCGCGCGTCCGGGAAATGGAAAAGCGTGGCTATCCTGATACCCGCTATGGCATCACCCGCGAAAACACGCCGAATGCGCGCCTGAGCGCCTCCAATATTCAAATGACTGCCGAGGGTACGGATTTTGATGTGAAGGACGCTGGGACGGGCGAAAGTGTACATATTCACGCGCCCGTCTATGGCGATCATAATGTCAGCAATGTTCTCATGGCGCTATCGGTTGCTCTACACTGCGGATTGTCGTTACAGGAAGCTGCGTTGCGTTGCGCCATGCTCGAACCAGCAGAACATCGGCTGGTTCGTCGGGTGCTACCGGGCGGGATCGTCACTATTGATGATGCTTATAGCGCTAACCCCGTTGGAACGCGCCAAGCCCTGCGCGTCCTGGCATTGCACAAAAACGGCAACAACAAACTGATTGCCATCACCTCCGGCATGATCGAACTCGGCCCGATTCAGGAAGAAGAAAATCGTAAACTCGGACAAGCGATCACCGAAGCCGCAACCGACGTCGTATTGATTAATCCGAAATTGACTGCTCCTGTCTTGCAGGGGTTGCAGGATAAAAACTTTTCGCCCGCGAACATTCACACCGTAGAAACCACTACGGAAGCAATTCAATGGATGCAAGCCAATACACGTGCAGGCGATGCCGTACTCATCATGTCCGATTTACCAGACACCTATTAACAGGGGGAATAGATGACATTATCAGCCAAACGGATGACCGTTGGTGTAATTTTTGGAAGCCGTTCAGTGGAACACGATGTATCCATCGTGAGCGCGCAGCAGGTGATCAAGGCGCTGGATCGCGCTAAATATGATGTCGTGCCGATTTATATTACGCGCGACGGGAAATGGCTAACCGGGGACACCCTCGCCAATATTGATGTTTTCAAGAACGATGTGACCCAAATTGCGGGCGTGCGCGAAACGACACTCTCCACGACCACTCAAATGCCGGGATTGATTACCCCCCCTGTGGTCAGCGGGTTGTTTGCACGAAAAAAAAAAAAAAAACTGGATGTGATTTTC